>NZ_JAEQCE010000083.1:40193-82723 GCF_020738665.1 Microcoleus sp. PH2017_08_TRC_O_A | reverse complement strand
CCCAAAATCCCTTTCTTGCCGTAAAAGAGCTGATGGATGGGTGAAAAAATCAACAATTCTACTCCTTGGGACACAGGGAGTCTGCCGGAAAAGATAAGTGATTATCTTGCTAGTTAGGATCACCTTCGGGTGAGTGAAACCTACGGAGGGAGGATAAGACCAGCTTAGAGATGGCTCGCGTCGAGGCTCTCCCGTTGAAAGAGGAAGCCCGCACTCTATTTGTTTACAAAATGAGTGTCGGGTATGTCACGCCTTTAAGGCTTTGCGGGTATGGTACCAAGCTGCCATGCCCATCACTGGAACTAAAAAGCCCAAACTCAGCAGCACGATCCGCAAGCCGAGGTCATCCGATCCCACGGCTTTGCTGACAGCATCCGTCAGCGGGCCGGTCAGTGCTAAAGGCAAGCTGAGAGCAATATTAATCGCATTGTTCTCCAAGCCAAAGACTTTTCCCCGCATAGATTCGGGAGTTTTTTCTTGAATCAAAGCTTGCATCGGGCCGTTAATTAAGGAAGCGCCAAAACCGAACAGAGCACTCAATCCGAATCCCAGCCAAAGCTGTCTGACAAAGGCAAACATTCCCAACACAAAACCCATCATTACGAAACCAATTAATGGCAAAGGTTTGTTGTGCATTCGATCGCCCCAGTGGCCCAAAAACGCCGCGCCGAAGACCATTCCGATGCCCGCAGCAGCCAGCAAAAACCCAAATTGAGTTTCTTTGAGACCTATTTTGCCCGAAAGTGCGATCGCCAGAACTTGCAGCGCCGCAAACACCGAATACAAAATCGTCAACTGCACCATCGCGTTGCTAATCAGGCGATTGTGCTTCAAATACCGCAAACCTTCTTTAAAGTCTTGCCAAGGATGAACATTTTTGCCACTGCTACCGCCGCGATTTTCTTTAATGTGCATCAAGTAGAGCAAACCTGCTGAAATCAGGTACAACCCGCCCAGAAAAAACTCTTGAGAAGCTGGCCCGTAGCTGTGTTTGAGCCAAGTAAATATCGGTTCGCCGATCGTCATTCCGACAATTATCCCGCCCATTGTGGACGAGGCGAACAGAGCATTTGCCGACATCAGTCCCTCTCGCCCCACAGCCAGCGGGATTGCCGCCGCCTCTGCGGGAGCAAAAAATTGCGTTACGGTAGACACTAAAAACGTGAGTACCAACAACACCACAAAAGTTTTGGGCAAAAACGGCAAAGATCCAATCAACACCGCTCGGATCGCGTTGCAGCCGATCAGCATTTGCTTTTTGGAAAAGCGGTCTACCACGATACCGGCCGCCGAACCAAAGACGATCGCCGGTAGCGTGTAGGCGATCATCACCGCTGACAGCATCGAATTTTCCGAATGCTGCCAAGAAACGGGCCAGGGTCGGTAATCGCCTGTTTTCAGCAGAATAATCAGCAATACGTAAAAGATTTTATCCGCCACTTGGGCCAACAACTGGCCAGTCCACAAGGTGAGGAAGGGGCGATTTCTCAGTAGGGCATCAAGCCCGCTGCGGTCAGGGGGAGGGCTAGCTGGGTGCATAGGAATAGTTTAACTGACCGCTTCTGGCAATTATAGTTTTCAGCAATACGTGCAAATCTGACTTGTGCAAAGCGGAAACCGGCGAAAAATCCTGTCTCCTGTGTTCTTTTTCTGTTTTAGCAGATCGGCGACGGACGGCTTGGGTCTTTTTCACTCTAGCGCGATCGGCTCCACACGGCCACCACCGCCGGAAAATCAGGGAATGTTGTTAAATGTTGACCTGCATTATTTCATCGGGAGTACAACATAAGGTAATATATTTGACAAAATAGTTGCTGTTGGCAGTGATCTTAAAAGATGTCACGCCGATTAAGTAATATAACGAACGTAGTAATGTTAGGAGTGAGAAACTTGAAAAAGGTTGAAGCTATTATTCGCCCGTTTAAACTTGACGAAGTGAAAATCGCACTCGTCAATGCTGGGATTGTGGGGATGACTGTTTCTGAAGTTAGAGGTTTTGGCCGTCAGAAGGGCATGACAGAACGCTATCGCGGTTCTGAGTACACTGTTGAGTTCTTGCAAAAGCTCAAGGTCGAGATTGTTGTCGAAAACGATCAGGTTGACATGGTGGTTGATAAAATTATCGCTGCTTCCCGCACGGGCGAGATTGGCGACGGCAAGATTTTCATCTCCACCGTAGAACAAATTATCCGCATTCGGACGGGAGAAAAGAACCTGGAGGCAATCTAGAATACTGGGGAATTGGGAATGGGGAATTGGGAATGGGGCATTGGGCATTGGGCATTGGGCATTGGGCATTGGGCATTGGTAATCAATCACAAATAACCAATAACTAATAACCCATAACAACTGACTTCTTCCTTCTTCCTTTTTCCCTCCGAAATTACTTGACTAATGACTTCATTTGTGGTAATAAAGCCTGGAATGCTTGACCGCGATGGGAGTGCGATCGCTTAATTTCGGGTGTCATTTCGGCAAAACTCTGTTGCTGTGCGGGTACGTAAAAAATTGGGTCATACCCGAAACCTCCCGTACCGCGAGGAGAGTGCAGGATTTCGCCGCGACAAATTCCTTCTACTTGCAGGGCAATTGTACCGTCGGGACGGGCGATCGCGATCGCACACACAAATTGTGCACCCCGGTTCTGTTCGGTTCCCAATTCTTTGAGAAGCCGAGATATCCTGTCAGCATCGGTTTTTCCGTAGCGCGCCGAGTAAATCCCAGGTTGACCGTCGAGTGCATCTACCATTAAACCAGAATCATCGGCGATCGACCATTCACCGATCGCTTTGGCAATTTCCGAAGCTTTCAAACAAGCATTAGCGATAAAAGTCTCGCCAGTTTCTTCTATTTCCAACTCTGCCGGCTTCAGTTGCAACTCCCATCCCAAATCCTGAAGATAAACCTGCATTTCCTTAACTTTGCCAGGATTGCCCGTAGCCACAACTAGCAATTTATTATTTGTCATTATTTCTGTTAAAAATTACGGATCTATCTTAACAAAAGATTGGTGAAACGGCTGCAACAAAATTCCCAAAATCTTATCAACGTCTTGAATATAATATTCGATCTGATCGATATAAACAGTAGTTTCCTCCAAAATCAAGAATTTCCAGTTAGTACCCGTTGTCACCGCGCCGTAAATGCGATCGATCTCAGTGTCTTGATTTTGATTAAAAGATTGAGCCGCCACCATTGCTGCAACACATTGACCCAACCCGCCCATAATATCTTCTTTTTTTGCCTCAAAAATTGTTACAACCGGAGCGCTGATGAATAATTGTTCTGGAGAACCGCTCATGATATAATCGCAAAACCCTTGCAAACCTCTTTCTGGATCGACTATAAAATCTTTACCTGAGAAAAGAGAAACTCGTTTGTTTAACATTCGCCTAACTTCTGCCAAAATCGGAGCAATTAAAAATTCCGATCGAGCTTTTTGAGTTGATATGAAAGTTGCGAGTGGCACATAATCGATGAGAAGTGTTGTTAATATTTCTGATGGTGTAACAGGTTCTGTGTCTGCAAATAAATTGCGCGTTTCATCTAAAGTTAATCCAAAATCTTTTTTGACTCTCGCAAGGCTGAAATCGCTGTATGCCATTTGCTTTTATACCAATTATTAAAAACTCTTACAACATTCTTCCGTAGGGTGTGGATCTCTTAAAAATCTCTGCATAAAAATCAACTGTTCGAGTGGCGACGCACCTTACACAATTGTTGAATAAACAAGCACGAACAATTATTGTGTATCAAGCTTTGTCAGGTGCGCTGCTTTAAGATTGTTTGTCTAATTTAGAGATTTTTAATGGCGGCACATCCTGCAATACTTTTGATTTATGAATAAGAAAGATTTTTTTGAACCACAGAGGCCGCAGAGAACACAGAGAAAGAGAGGTTTCATATTAATTCATCCGCGTTTATCTGCGTTTATCTGCGGTGGCAAACTCTTCTCAATTCTGTGCCCAACTCTTCGCCCAATTCAAGTTTTGCATCACCTCTTTCAAGGTCGCAGCTTCCGAATACAACCGCAACACTGGTTCAGTACCGCTAAACCGAATTAACAGCCAACTTCCGTCAGCCAAACGGAATTTATATCCGTCAACTTTGTTGCAATCTACAACTGCTTTCCCCGCTATTTCTGTGAGAGGTTGATTTTGCAGCAGCGACAGCAAACGCGCTCTTTCTGCCATGCTTGCTAGATGCAAGTCAATGCGATCGTAAGCTGAAGTAAAATTAGTTTCTGTTTGCAGTCGGCGATAGATGTCGCTCAAATCTTCCCCGGATTTGACAACGGCTTCTAGCAAGTACAGCGCCGATAGCAACGCGTCTCTTTCGGGTATGTGGGTACCGTAGCCGATTCCGCCGGATTCTTCGCCGCCGACTAGGACTTGGGTGGTTAACATTCGATCGGCTATATACTTGTAACCGATCGGCGTTTCAAACAATGGTAAGCCATAAAGTTCGGCAATTTTTGGCATGATGTCGGAACCGCTGACGGTTTTGATGACTTCTCCGGTGAAGCCGCGCCGTTTGGCTAAGTGTTCGATTAATATAGGAACTAGGATTTGCGAACTGAGGAAGTTTCCGCTAGAGTCAACGGCTGCAATCCGATCGCTATCTCCGTCAAATACAAATCCGATCGACAAACCAGATGCTTTTCGCTGGTGAGTCCGCATGACGCGGAACAACTGCGACAGGTAGCGCGGCAAAGGTTCCGGTGCACCGCCACCAAACAGCGGATCGCGATCGCTGTTGACTTCCTGCACTGTTTCTTCTAATATTTGAGCTAATCCGCCCGCCGCTGCGCCGTGCATTACATCTACAAATACTGTGATTTTCCCGGATGCGATCGCCCCCTTAATCGCTTCAATATCCACCATTTCCCGCAAGGTTTTGCAGTAAGCCGGCCAAGGATTGAAACTTTCCAATTTTCCGGGAGTTGCTGAAAGTGCCGCCGGATTTTCGAGTTTTGCTTCTATCTGTTGCGTAACTTCGGGCGAAACTGAACCGCCAAATCCGCCCTTGACTTTTAATCCTAAATATGCACCGGGATTGTGGCTGGCTGTCAGGACGATCGCACCTAAAGCATTTAATTGTTTGGCAGCTAAACTAAAAGCCGGAGTTGGGGCGTAGGATTCGCTGAGGAGCACGTCAAATCCGGCGTTTTGGACTGCCTTAGCTGCTGCGAGGGCAAAATCTTCAGCCAGAAATCGGCGATCGTAACCGACAATTACAGTGCCGCTACTGGCATTATTGCCGCCGGTTTGTGCGAGAACTTGTGCTGCTAGGGGAGCTACCAACGCTACGCGATCGAAGGTAAAATCGTCAGCAATGATGCCGCGCCAGCCATCTGTACCGAATTTAATAGGATTCATCGTTTAGTCACAAGCCATAAGTCACTCGTCTATTTTATGAGCTTATTTGGCGATCGTCAGTCTATTTTAGATTTTAGATTTTAGATTTTAGATTTTCTTGCAGCCTTGAATCTGGCAGCTTGAACAAGACTCTAAAATTTGGGGAGCTCCTTTTAACGAGTGTACCTGGCACGGTACCGGTTTTGGGGCTGCTTAAAAGTCATCATTAGTCAGCAGTAAGCAGTCATCAACTGTCAACCGACAACTGACAACTGTCAACCGACAACTGTCAACTGTCAACCGACAACTGACAACTGTCAACCGACAACTGTCAACTGTCAACCGACAACTGTCAACTGTCAACTGTCAACTGTCAACTGTCAACTGTCTAAAAGAATGCCGGTTGGTGGCGGATCAAATTCAGGAATTCTTCGCGAGTTTTTTGTTCCTCCTGAAACACGCCCAACATCGCACTCGTCACTGTCCAAGCACCGGGTTTTTGCACGCCCCGCATCGTCATGCACATATGGCTGGCTTCCATTACTACAGCCACTCCCTGTGGTTCCAATATTGTCTGAACTGCTTCGGCAATTTGGCGCGTCAAACGTTCTTGTACCTGCAATCGTCGGCTGTACATTTCGACAATTCTCGCTAGTTTGCTCAGTCCCACTACTTTTTGGTTGGGAATGTAAGCGACGTGAACTCGACCCATAAATGGCAGCATATGGTGTTCGCACATACTGAAGGCGCTGATATCTCGCACCAGTACCATTTCGTTGTGACCTTCGTCAAAGATAGCGCCGTTGAGGAGTTCTTCGAGGGATTGACTGTAACCGCTGGTGAGAAACCGCATTGCTTCTGCTACCCGCTTCGGGGTTTTGAGCAATCCTTCGCGTTCGGGATCTTCTCCTATTCCCAGCAGCATCGTCCGAACGGCTTCCATCATTTCTTCCTGACCTATTTCTGAGGTTACCGGAACGTTGGATTCTTGACCGTGGGAGGAATTGCGATCGGGTCGAGTGGCGATGCGGGGCAAGTTGTTATCGGCGGTTGCGGGCTGTTTCATGGTGTCAGTTGAGATTGAGTTTGAGCCGTTCGTACCGTTATTCGATGCAATTGTCATAAAAAGTTGGTGTGAGGATGAATCTATTTTCGATTTTCGATTTTCGATTCGGCATATACCTATCGATTTTCGATTTTCGATTGAGGGATAGAACGAGAGATTTAAAGATTGTTGAATTCGATAAAAATCCAGCTTTCTACAATCTCAAGTTCACAAAACTCCGGCGTTGGACATGAGCGTGATTTCTTCAATTACTGCACTTGCCGGTAACTGAACTGCGTGCAGGATTGATTGGGCGACGATTTCTGGAGTTAACATCGCGCTGCGATCGAAATCGGCTTGGACGCTCTCTGTGTCCCACATGGGAGTGTTGACAGAACCCGGACAGATGGCTGTGACGCGAATTCCGCCAGCCCGTTCTTCTGCGGCTAATGTCTTGGATAAAGCCATGAGACCGAATTTGCTGACGCAGTAGGCTCCCCAGTTGGGGAAGGTTTGGGTGCCTGCGATCGAGGAAACGTTGATGATGATTCCCGATCGCCGATCGCGCATTCCCGGCAAAATTCCTAAAATACACTGCCAAACGCTAGTAAGATTCAGGTCTAGAACGTTCTGCCAGTCGGCTAGGGGCGTTTCGGTCAATGAGCCGGTGTAGCCCATGCCAGCGCTGTTGACCAGGATATCTACGGGGCCGAATTGAGCTGCGATCTCGCTGATGCCGCTTTGCACTTGCTCAATTTTTGCCAAGTCTAAGGGATAAGCTTCTGCTTTCACTCCGAATTCTCGGGCTGCTGTGGCAACGGCTTCTAGGTTTTCTGACTCTCGGCTAACTAAGGCCAGATTTATGCCAACGGCAGCGAACCCTAGAGCAGTTGCTTTGCCAATACCGCTGCTGGCTCCGGTAATCAGAGCCTGCTTTGTTGTTCGATCGTTCATTAAATTTCCTGATACTTTCGCTCGGCAACTCTCTCAAGCGTTACAGCCTTCTTCGGCAAATTAGAAAGCTGTTTGCCACGGGTGAACACAGTTAATTATGAAATTAACATTAAGAACTGTTAAGCCGATGTCATCTGAAAAATTATAACACTGCTGACAGATTCGCAGAATGGTGAGTTGTGAGTTATGAGTTTGAAGTTAAGAGATTTTTAACTCATAACTAATAACTATGAATTCGTCGGCTCAAGCAACCTTTTCAGTGAACACACCGATGTCGCGGAATTTTTGATACCGGAGATCGCGTCGCTGCTGGCCGGTGAGCTGTGTCAGTTCTGCTAAGTTTTCCAACAAAGCTCCTTTGAGCATAGCCGCAGCTTTCAGGGGATTGGAGTGCGCGCCACCAACGGGTTCGGGTACTATCTGATCGAGAACGCCGAGGTTTTTCAAATCCCAGGAAGTAATTTTGAGGGCTTCGGCGGCTAAGTTGGCTTTACCGGAGTCTTTCCAGAGGATGGCCGCACAAGCTTCGGGGGTGGCTACGGTATACACGGAATGTTCTAACATTAACAGCCGCTCGCCGACGCCGATACCTAATGCGCCGCCGGAACCGCCTTCGCCGATGACAGTGCAAATAATTGGAACGTCGAGGCGAAACATTTCTCGGAGGTTGCAGGCGATCGCCTCTCCCTGTCCGAGCTGTTCGGCTTCTAAGCCAGCCCAAGCCCCCGGAGTATCGATAAAGGTGAAAATTGGCATACCGAAGCGATCGGCGTGTTCCATCAACCGCAGGGCTTTGCGGTAGCCGCCGGGAGCTGCCATCCCGAAGTTGCGGGCGATATTGTCTTTGGTGTCGCGTCCTTTTTGATGGCCGATGATGACTGTAGGGCGCCCGTCTATGCGGGCAATTCCGCCGACGAGGGCGGGGTCGTCTCCCCCGCGCCGATCGCCGTGGAGCTCGATCCACTCGTCGCTAATTGCCTGAATGTAGTCGAGGGTGCTGGGGCGGCGCGGGTGACGGGCGAGTTGCAGCCGCTGCATAGGGGACAAGCTGCTGAAAATTTCTTGTCGCAGTTGGGCGGAACGAGCTTCGAGTTTGCGAATTTCGTCGGTGACATCGACGCTGTTTTCTGCGGCGAGTTCGCGAATCTGGTGAATTCGGGTTTCGAGTTCGGCCAGAGGCTTTTCAAAATCTAGGAGTAATGGTTTGCGGTCGGGGTTTGCCACGCTGATAATTTCTATAGGGTTTTTAAGGTGAAAGTCGATCGACTGTTTCCCGATCCTACCTTGTCAGTTGACACTGAAAAAGAGGGTTCTTGGGAAGTTTTGAATTTTGAATTATGTTTTTCTTCGTAGCCAGAGTTGAAAACCTGAGGCTTGAGCCTCGTTTTTTGTTACACTATTTTTGCTTAATCCCAGAGTTTTACCAGAAAGAATTGGTTTAAAGCCGAAACCCTTGTAGGGAGAAATTAAAATCAGACTATTCATTAATCCAATCCTCTTGCTTCCAGGTAGCTGTTAACTGTCAACTGTCAACTGTCAACTGTCAACTGAACCACCCCCCCTATGCCTGCCCACAGCCACAAAAGACCTAACCCTGCTGAATTGTTCCAAAGCGCAAAAAGCGATACAAGTGCGATCGAACTCAGTCCGTCGGAAGCTTTGACAGCTATTTCAGTCTTAGCTGTTGCCGCCGACGGTGAAATATCCGAAGCCGAAAGACAAACCCTTGCCGCCAATCACATTCGCTTGTTCGGCTCTTATTCTGGCGAACACTTCCAAGAACTATTTAAGAAAGTTCTGAAATTGAGCAGTCTGTACACTCCGGCCGAAGTATTTGCCGCAGCTAAAAACGCATTGAATGCTCAGCTTCGAGAAACAGCTTTTGCAATTGCCACAGATTTGGTCTTGGTAGATGGAGTTTTCACAACCGAGGAAAAAGATTTCTTAGTTGAACTTTCCCAAGCTCTCGACATCTCCGAGACAATGGGCAAAAAAATCATCGAAGTCATGACCATCAAAAACTGCGGGGACAATTTGATCTCAGCTCAATCTCTTGAATAAGTTGAGCGATAGACCACTATATCATGTCTGGTTAAATAACCGTTAGCTGTATATTTTTGACCGATCCGCACTCTTTGTCCTGACTGCCAAAAACTTTTCTTCGAGTCGTGCGATCGAACACAATCTCAACTCTTAACTCCCTCAAAAAAAAAGTTACTGGTTATTATCAGAAAAAATTTCCTCAATAACCAATAACCCTTAATCAATCACATCAAAATGACATCAAAGGTCGGAAACCGTGCTTGACGGAAATTTCTCCGATTTGCTCCATCTTTTCTACCGTAATTTGATTCCGTCCCCAAGAAAAATTGGTGTACAACTTTTCAAATTCCAGCAGCATGGATTCGGCAAAACAGGCAAATAACTGCCGGCCCGGCACATCCATATTCACAATCTTCATAATCTTCCACTCAATATCGAGGGAATGCTCCACAATCCCGCCATTGAGTACGTAAATTTCGGGATGCTGAACCTGAGTTGCCAGATTTTTCGGATAACCACCGTCAATCAACAAACAGGGTTGCTTCAATGTCTTCGGGTCAATTTCTACTCCCTTTGGCATACTGGCTACCCAGACTACAATATCCGCTTGGGGGAGAGCTTCTTCCAAATCCATGATTTTGCCTCGTCCCAATTCCGATTGCAAATCTTGCAATCGTTCTTTGTCGCGGGCAATGAGCAACAATTCTGCTACATTAGTTTTAACATTCAGCCAGCGGCAGACAGCACTGCCAATATCTCCAGTAGCACCACAAACCGCCACAGTAGCTTTTGAAAGTTCAATCCCCAATTTGGGGGCTGCTTCTTCTACTTGGCGGCAGAGGATGTAAGCCGTGTGGGTGTTACCAGTGGTGAAGCGTTCAAACTCCAACTTTAGATTGCGGATTTGCTTAATTTGCTGCAAGTTGAAGGTTTCAAAAATGATCGAAGAAAAGCCGCCTAAAGCAGTGATATTAATCCCGTTTTTTTGAGCGTGTGCCATCGCGTTAATGATTTTGCGAGTGGCTGCTTTGATCCGGCGAGTGGCTAGCATTTCTGGTAGAAAACACGACTCCACATAGCGGCCTTCTATTTTTTGCCCGGTAATGCTAGTGACAGTGATATGATCGACTATCTGGGGCGGTGCGCTGCACCAAAAATCGAGCCCTTGATCGGCATATTCTGGATAGCCCAGCTCGTTAGCTACTGATTGGGCGTGTTCTAAGCTGGTTAAGTGACCGATTAGACCAAACATTAAGTTGTCAAATGAAGGAAGAAGAAAGATGTCAGTTGACAGTTGACAGTTGACAGTTGTTAGTTGTCAGTTATCAGTTATCAGTTGTCAGAAGTCAGAAGGGAAAATTAATTTTTTTTAATTTAGTTCCCGTTCTTTATTTCCAACTTGATTGGGGTACAAGACCTTGTAATGCAGAAGGAAGAAGGGAAAATTAAAAGGTTTTAATTTTTAATTTTTATCCCATTCCTTATTTCCAAATTGATTAGGCTGCGAGGCCTTGTGCTGACATCCGCATGATGTCGCGGTTGTTAAACCCTATGTTACCCAGGGCTTCGCCGTAGGCAATCATGAAGTCTTCAATTAAAGCATCTTTTTCCATTCCCAAAACGCTAGCATCGTCTGCGACAGCGTTTAGCAGCCTCCAGATGATGGGCAGGTTTTGGCGGTTGGCGGCTTCGAGTTCAGCTTTGGATTCTTCAAAGTGAGCTTGCAGCCAGACTTCCCCAAAGTTGAGGTGGCTGTATTCTTCTTTGACGACGCCTTCGGTGATTTTGCGGGCAAAGTCATCGGCGACGGGAATGTAGATGTTGTAGGCTGCGATCGCAAAACACTCGATAATGAGTGATTGAATCAGCAAGCAAGTTACAACCTTACCTTCGGCGGATGCCGTTTGGAAGTTGCTGTGCAAATCCGAAAAGAACTCCTTGGCAAATACCATGTCAGGCGTGACTTTGAGATTCTTGCCACAAGCTTGGAAGCCTTTCATGTGGCGGTTCTCCATCTTGGACAAGCCAATTAACTCACTTTTTTTGTCAGCCAACATTTCTGCCAGTTGCAGGTAATTGTCATGAGCTTCTTGTTCGCCTTCAATCACAATGGCGTTGATGCGGCTGTAAGCATCTTTGTAAGTTTCGGTTTGAAAGTCAATTGTTGGGCTGGCCTCAAGCTGGGGCATAGATATGTCGTCTCCTTATATAACCTTGTAGGATGTTTGGAAACCCCTTTGAATTTTGGGGTCACGTGCACTACACTTTACCTATTTTTGACTAAAAATTTACGGTTGTGTGGGAATCTGGAAGGCGATCGGGTTTGAGAGCCTCACAAGCTTATTATTTTAGGTTAATTCACAAGTTTATGGGTAAATCCTTTGACAGGTCTCAAGCGCTGGAACTGCTGAGTTTTATTTTGTTGCTGGCGGGGGCTGCGCTGGTGCTGCTGCCGCTGGCTGCTGTTTTTTGGGTTTCTTTATCACCATCTGGTGTCGGTGTCAAGGCGACAGACCTGACTTTTGCAAACTATCAGGAGGCTTGGCGACGGGGGAATTTTTTGTTGGCATTTGCTAATTCTACTCTAGTGGCGATCGCAGTTACTGCTTTTCAGGTAGTGACTTCTGCTTTAGCGGGTTATGCTTTGGCCAGGCTGAAGTTTCGCGGGCGACAGGCCCTAGTTTTGGTGGTTTTGGCGACGCTAGTGATTCCGTTTCAGCTTTTGGTGATTCCAATATTCATGGTTTTGAAGTGGGGTCATTTGCTGAATACTTACGGGGCGCTGATTTTGCCGACGGCGGTTAACGGTTTCGGAATTTTTCTGCTGCGCCAGTATTTTCTGACAATTCCGGTGGAGTTGGAGGAGGCGGCAATGCTGGATGGGGCTAACCGCTGGCAGGTGTTGTGGCAGGTGATGCTGCCTTTGGCGCGCCCTGCTTTGGTGACACTGTTTTTGTTTACCTTTATCGGCGAGTGGAACGATTTGTTTAAGCCGCTGGTGTTTACAACGCGACCAGAGTTGCGGACTGTGCAGTTGGTTTTAACCCAGTTTCAGGAACAGTTTACTAGCAGTTGGCAGTTGTTGATGGCGGCGGTGGTAATTGGGACTGTGCCGGTGGTGTTGCTGTTTTTGGCGGGCCAGCGGCAGTTTATTCGCGGGATTGCGGCAACGGGAATTAAGAATTGAGTTGGTGGGCCGAAGAAGACCGGGCGGTTGAAACCGCGTCTATACAAACAAAACCCACCTCCGTGGGTTGAAGAGTGAGCAATTAAAATTACGTTATTTTCTTTACACCCTCGCTCGGACTTCCTTTGTGTATGCGCGGTTTTAACCGCGGCCCGATCTATAATTATCCAATAAATGAAATCTATGCAGAATTTGCAAAAGCTGGGTTGGTTTTTATTTATTGCATCTTTTTTGCCCTGGCTGGGAATCTTGTTTGTTGTACCATTCCTACCACTGAGCATCGCCGAAAAAACGCAAATAGATGTTGTTTTAGCTGTGCTAGCCGAAGTGTGTTTTTGGCTGAGCGTGGTAATTTTGGGGAAAGAAGTAGTTACTAAATATCGGCGTTATTTGAATCCCCGCTATCTTTGGAACAAAATCAGAAATTTTCACCGCAGATAAACAGGGATTGACGCAGATTTGGTTCGTAGTGAGGACTTTAGTCCGCATTTCTGAGGACTAAAGTCCTCACTACGAACCCAGGTCAAGGTTGAGCTATTCGCTGATAATTTGCAAGCGAATAGAGCGCTCTCCGTCTCCAAAATCCACTTCAATCTTTTCTCCGGAAAGACTGTCCAAGCATCCCAAAAGTAAGCGCAAATTTGGTGTGCTTGCTCCTGTATCCACGTACAATCTATCTGCCAAACTTCCTAAACGCTTCCAAACAGTGTAGAGTTTGACTACAGTTTGTTCTAGCAAGGCGGCTTGTTTGACAACATCGGCGGTAGTTCCCAAACAGCCGACTCGCAAAGATTCTTCCAAAGCCATTTCCATGTCTAAGTGAGACTGGTTGAGAGCTTGCACTTGGGCGGCCGCATCGAGATATTTCGATAAATTCTTGGCGTCGGAAGTTAGCTGTTTGACAGTATCTACGTCGGGATTTTCTGCTACTTCTTTTTGAATTTCGCTTTGGTGAGATGGGGAGAGTTTCTCCATTTCTTTGACTAAAGGAGCCAGATAGCGGGAAGGAAGAGAACCGCTAGATGCTTTTTCTTTGACTTCTTCTGGCAATAAATCGGAGTTCATTGCCATCCATTCGTCGGATAGTTGTTTGACTTCGCGGCGGGTAATGCGATCGCCCTTTCCGGCAGCATCTGTTACCATTTGCTGTACTTCTGGAGATGCTTTGGCAGTTTCGACAAAGGCTCTTTTGCTGAAGTTTCTAATGGATTCTGGGTCTAAATCTCCTTGTTCGATGAGAGTATCGGCACTTTTAGCTAATTCGATTAAAGAATAGGCTTGACTTTTGCTGATTTCTCTTTCTTTTAGCCAATTCAAGAAGCCGGTACCGCGTCCGTCGCCGCCTTTTTTTTCTCTATCTCTGACTGTGCGGAGAATTTGTCCGCGCCAGATGTCGGTTTGTAAGTCGAAACGATCGCACACTTTCCAGGCGTTGTCAACCTGCGATTCAAAATCGAAGTCTGGTATTTGTTCGTCTTCGGGATCTGGTAATTGGAAATTGATATCTGTCAAGCCTCTGAGGGCTTCGGCGAGTTCTGTGGGAGATTGGGGGACTTCAGCCATTAGGAGAAATTTGTGTAGAGCGACAGCCGGTTTAATTGGGAATTTGCACGAATTGAGATTGAAGACGCTATCTGTAGTAGTAAGGCGGCAAGGCTGGCACTACTGATAGAGTTTTTGTGCAAGTTATCTCATTATTGCATGGCGGGGGGCGATCGGCGAAAAGATACTCAAAAAGACTCCGGGTACGGCCCTGATGGGACTTGATGCGAGTGCTGGCTGTGGGGGGATTGAGTTAAAGTGAATTAGGAAACTAAAGGAACTAATAAAATGCTGGAAACTACCAAACGTTAGGAGCGCTTTATCCCTTTGTTAAGCTAGAATTGAGAAAATAAGGTAAAGGAAAAGTGCCATGTCAGAACAAGACATCGCTAAGATCATTACGATCGAACCGGGGAAGCGTGGTGGCAAACCCTGTATTCGGGGCATGAGAATTACGGTTTATGACGTGTTGGAATATCTTGCATCTGGGATGAGTTATGAAGAAATCCTAGATGATTTTCCCTATCTCACGCAACAGGATATTTTGGCTTGTTTGAGTTTTGCTTAAGAGGTAACTATGTCAACAACTGCGATCGACATTGGCACGCTGGTTGTCAGTACGCCTGAAACTTGTGGAGGGCGGCCCCGAATTGCGGGAACCAGAATTTCTATTGCTCAAATTGCCGTTTGGAATAAACAAGGAATGAGTGTAGAAGAAATACTCGAAGAGATTCCCTATTTAGATTTAGCACAGGTTTATGCGGCCCTATCTTACTATCATGCTAACCGTAATGAAATTGAGGCAGATTTAGCTGCGGAATTAGCTGAATATCAGCTTTTGGAAGCTGAACACAGGGCGGGGAATCTTTAATGAGCCAGATTCGTTTGTATTTGGATGAGGATACGCTTAGAAAAGCATTCGTGCAAGCCCTGCGAGAGAATGGGGTTGATGTGGTGACTGTCTCAGATGCCAATAATTTAGGGCGTATAGATGAAGAACAACTGATATGGGCAACAGAGCAAGGTCGAGTCATTTATACTTTTAATAGTCGAGATTTCTGTCGGTTGCACGGGAACTTTATCGAAGTAGGTGGGAGTCATGCAGGAATTATTGTTGCACCGCGACAAAGTTACTCTGTAGGCGAACAGTTGCGCGGGTTGTTGAATTTGATTCGTAGCAAGTCTGCTGAGGAAATGATGAATCAACTGGAATTTTTAGGAACTTACATCAGGTATGAATAAACGTATCTAAGTCAGTGGTTGTAACTATCCCTGCCTTGTGCTAGATTTTTATCCAATTCAATAAAACTTTTATCAGGGCGATCGCCACAGCATCGCAATGAAAAAATAACTACTATCTCCCTGCGTGAAATCATGCCCCAAGACTTCTCCGGTAAAAATCTCCGAGGCCGCAATTTCAAAGGTCAAAATCTCACAGGTGCAAAATTCATCGGTGCAGACATCCGAGGCGCAAACTTCACCAATGCCATCCTCAGAGAAGCTGACTTCACTGGTGCCAAAGCTGGACTGCAACAGCGATGGCAAATTCCACTGCTAATAATCGCATTACTTATCGCAGCAGCAGCGGGATGTGTCGGGGCAATAGGCGGTGCTTTTGTAGGAGCTTTTTTGTCCGAAAACTATCAAAAATTTCTGAGTTACCCAGGGATAATCTTTTCAATAGCTACTGTTATTTTCTTGATGATGATTATCCCCCACGGATTCAAGTCTGCTTTTGAATTTTTCCTAGTTATAGCTTTTGTTTTTGTTGTAATTTTAACGTTTTCCTTTGGCTTATCATTAGAAGTAGCTGGACCTGTAAGTCTGGGTTTATTATTAACTTTGGTTTTTGCTGTAGAGTTTTCTTTGGCTTTGGCTTTAACTTTTGCTGGAGTTGTATCTGATACTTTTGCTTTAGGTGTGATCGCGACTTTATTTGGAAGTTTGATCGCAGTAATACTTGTAGCTTTTGTTAAGGCGTTTGCAACAGCAAGAGCTATTAGTCTCGTTGGGGCTGTGGTTGGCATTTACGCTGTTACTTTTATATCAGCTTATATTAGCAAGCGAGCTTTAGCTGATGATAACAGATTTTCGTGGCTAAAAAGTATAGCAATTGAGTATGCAACTGTGAAAGGTACTACTTTTCGTAATGCCGATTTAACTGATGCCAATTTCACTGAAGCAACTCTCAAAAGTACAGATTTTAGAACAGCTAATCTCACTCGCACTTGCTTCCGAAATACAGAAAAACTCGATCGCGCGCGAGTCGGTAAATCGATATTAGCTGATACCCGCGTCCGAGAATTACTCGTCACTGGCAATGGCTACAAAAAATCCTATGTTGGTGCGAATCTTCAAGGCGCAAACTTGATAGGCGTTAATCTCAACGAGGCTAATCTCAAGCAGGCTAACCTCAGCGAAGCAACTTTGCATCAAGCTAATTTGGAATGGGCAAACCTCACTGAAACTCAAGCCTTGGCAACAAATTTTACAGCAGCTAGTTTTACAGGTGCTTGTTTGGAAGCTTGGAACATTGACGGTAATACAAAGCTCGATCGCGTTGACTGTCGGTTTGTTTATCTTCTAGAATATCCCAAACCGGGAACTGACGATCGCGAACGTTGCCCCAGCAGTGGCGAATTTGCACCAGTAGAATTTACCAAACTGTTTGAGGAGGTTTTAAATACAGTTAATCTAATTTTTCGTAACGGAATTGACTGGAAAGCTTTTGTTGCTGCATTCAAACAATTGCAAGTGGAAAACGAAGGCACGGAACTGACTATCCAGAGTATTGAAAATAAAGGCGATGGAGTCATTGTTGTCAAAGTTAGCGTACCACCTGATGCTAATAAGGAGCATATTCATAAAAATTTCACACAAAATTATGAACTAATGGCGGCAAGATTGGAAGATCGAGACAAGCAGATAACTTTTCTTGAAGGAGTCGTTATCCAACTGGCTGCTAAACCTGTTACCATAGAAGTGAAAGCTATAGCAGAGAGTAACTCCACTGGAAATCAAAGCAGTAACCTCAATCTGGCTGGAGATGCGATCGGGTCAACGTTAAATATAGGTAATATTGAAGGTACAGTTACCAACGCAAACAACGAACAGCTAGAGTCTACAGAAGAAGTAGAAGAAATATCTCAAGCCGAACTTCAAGCAAAAGATGCTCAAATAGAGAGGTATCGTGAGGAAATAGCTTTTTTGAGAGAAATGACTATCAAGTTAGCTAAAAATCCGATCGTGATTAATTCCAGCCCAGACAATAAGCCAGAATAAATTCCTTTTTAGTTTATGTCAAATGAGGAAGAACTGGCTCGGCTGAAACAAAAGTGTGAAGCAAAAATTAGAGAATTAATGCAAAGACATAAATTAGAAATCGCTGTTAAAGACAAGGAAATTCAAGGCTGTTGCCAAGAAATCGCTATTAAAAACAGTAAAATCCAAGACTATAGCGAACAAATCTTATATTTAAGAAAACTTAATATGGCTTTAGCACAAAAAGAATTAATAATCTATAATAATAATGAAGTAAAATCTACATCAAAGAGTAAATCTATGACTGACAGTAGCAGCAAAAATATCAATGTTGGGGGAGACGTTACTGGGTCAACATTGAACATAGGCGAGATCAGCGGTATAGTTACCAACACGATCGGCCAGCTACCAGCCTCTCCTCAAAGTGACAAGCCGGGAATCAAAGAATTGTTGACTGAGTTACAAACAGCGATCGAGGCTGATACTAATTTATCTGATAAGAATAAAGCTGTGGCCTTGAAACAGGTAAAATCCTTGGCAGAAGTAGGGAAAAATCCCCAAGAAAGCACAATGCAAGAGGCGGGGGAAACAGCCATGACAATGCTGAAAGGTATTCTTGCTGGTTTACCGAGTGCGGCGACGTTGGTGGAAGCTTGCAGTAAATTGTTGCCCGCGATCGCAAGTCTCTTACTTTTACCCTAAAATTATTCAGAAATTCAGACATAACTAACGCGCTGCTACGAAGAAACCGGGTTTTTGACCATATCTGGGACTGCAATGAGTATGCTCGGAAAAAACTCGGTTTCTGAACCCCGTGCGAAGTCCTAAAAAGGACACAGCAATGCTGTTTCCCTACCCCAAAACTCAACATCAACCGCCAGTCAAAGCTTTAAACACCCACCCAAAAAACATCACGCTCAAGAAAATTACACTACCAACAATCAACGTCAAACCCAACAGCAAAGCCACCACAAACAACCAATCAGCTTTTTTTCCAGCCGGTTCAGGCGAACCTAAATGAGCATCCAGCAATTCGATATTTTTGATATTAGCTTTCCAAGCAACATCTAACAAGTCTCCGGCAACTGGTACAGTGCCAGCAACTGTATCAAATACGATGTTAGCGGCCATCTTTACTAAAGTCTCTTGCGGCACTCCCATTTGAGCGGATTTGAAAACTACATAACCTGCAAAAATTGAACCAACTAAATCGCCGCCACCCGGTATCAATCCTAATATTGGATCGAGTCCGATGCGGTATTTTGTGCCGGGAATCGGAATTGCATTGTCTAGTAAATGACTGATGCGGCGGAGTCGGCGCAAGGATGCAGCCTGAGATTTGTTGGGAGTGTTTGCGGATGAATTTTGTATAGGAGGACGAGACATTTAGATTACTCCTGACTTTATTTCTTAGTCCGCGGAGGCGGACTTCGTTTTTGTAGAAGCGATTTCAATCGCCGAATCATGAAGGTGTTAACTTTTATCATACAGAGAAACCCGGTCTCTATTCAAAACCGGGTTTCTTGCTTCTAGCTGCTGGCTGTTAGTTTAGCCTACTATTTGTTGCCTTCGGTGAAGTCGGCGTCAATCACGTCGTCGCCGCCGCCAGTCGGGCCGCCGTCTCCAGGGCCACCAGGGCCGTCAGTGGGGCCGCCTGCTTGCTGGTAAAGGTTGCTGCTGACTGCGTAGAATGCTTGCTGCAACTCTGTTGTTAAGGTTTTGATACGATCGTCATCTTCACTTTCGATCGCAGCCCGCAAGTCTTTTAGCAAGCCTTCAATCTTGGTTTTGTCATCAGCAGGAACTTTATCGCCCAATTCTGCCAACTGCTTCTCGATTTGGTAGGCTTGAGAATCGGCTTGGTTTTTGCGATCGATCCGTTCGCGACGTTCTTTGTCAGCAGCCGCATTCGATTCGGCTTCCCGAACCATGCGATCGACTTCATTGCTAGGCAAAGTAGAAGCACCGGTAATGCTGATAGATTGTTCCTTACCAGTACCTTTATCCTTAGCAGCTACATTCAAAATACCGTTAGCATCGATATCAAATGTAACTTCAATTTGAGGTACGCCACGGGGAGCTGGGGGAACTCCATCTAAACGGAAAGTTCCCAAATCTTTGTTATCGTTTGCCATTTCCCGTTCGCCTTGCAAAACGTGAATTTCCACGTTTGTTTGGCCGTCTACAGCAGTCGAGAAAGTTTCCGACTTCTTGGTAGGAATTGTGGTGTTGCGGGGAATGATTTTGGTCATCACGCCGCCCAAGGTTTCGACGCCCAGAGACAGCGGGGTAACGTCGAGCAACAGGATGTCTTTGACTTCGCCTGCGAGCACGCCAGCTTGAATTGCGGCACCGACTGCGACCACTTCATCCGGGTTTACCGTTTGGTTGGGGTCTTTTCCGAGGATTTTTTTGACGAGTTCTTGCACGGCTGGAATGCGTGTAGAACCGCCAACTAAGACAACTTCATTAATTGCTGATTTGTCGAGTTTGGCGTCGCGGATTGCGTTTTCTACGGGAATGCGAGAGCGATCGATCAAATCTGAACAAAGTTCTTCAAACTTGGCCCGCGTCAAGGTGGTGTCCAAGTGTTTTGGGCCGTCTTGAGTTGCGGTAATAAACGGCAAGTTGATTTCTGCTTGGGTAACGCTCGAAAGTTCAATCTTGGCTTTTTCGGCTGCTTCCGTCAGGCGTTGCAGTGCTTGTTTATCTTTGCGGAGGTCAATTCCTTCGGCTCTTTGGAATTCTCCGGCGATGAAATCAACAATTTTTTTGTCGAAGTCGTCACCACCGAGGTGAGTGTCTCCAGAAGTTGCTAGCACTTCAAATACGCCGTCGCCGACTTCGAGAATTGATACGTCGAAAGTACCGCCGCCCAAGTCAAATACGAGGATGGTTTCGTTGCTCTTTTTATCTAATCCGTAGGCTAAAGCGGCTGCTGTAGGTTCGTTAATAATCCGCAGAACTTCAATACCGGCAATTTTTCCCGCGTCTTTAGTAGCTTGGCGCTGGGAATCGTTGAAGTAAGCGGGTACTGTAATTACCGCTTGGGTAACAGTTTCGCCGAGGTATTTGCTGGCATCTTCTACGAGTTTACGCAACACTTGCGCGGAAATTTCTTCGGGAGCAAATTGCTTGCCGCGGGCAGGACAGTCGAGTTTGAGGCTGTTGCCGACTTTCAGGACTTTGTAGGAAACTTCTGTGGTTTCGTGGGTTACTTCGTCAACCCGACGCCCGATAAACCGTTTTACTGAGTAAAAGGTGTTTTCGGCGTTCATCACGGCTTGACGCTTGGCGATTTGTCCGACGAGTTGATCGCCATTTTTAGCATATGCTACTACGGAAGGTGTGGTGCGACCCCCTTCGGCGTTGGCTATGACGGTGGGTTTGCCGCCTTCCATAACTGCGACGCAGGAGTTTGTCGTACCTAAGTCAATTCCAACTACTTTTCCCATAGGGGTGTTCCGGCTCCAATCTCTACAAAATTTTGGTTTTCTATCTGTGTGATAGTCTGGTTATTCAGAACTGCGATTCTACTTCGCGGTTTACGGGTAGTCAGCTCTGCTTTAATACAACAGTCTTCGATAGGGTGCTTATCTCTATACTGCGGGCGGTTAGACCTTGCGATGAAGGTGTATTTACCGAACCTGTTGGGGGACGGTTGCATCGGTGAGGCTTGTACTGCTACAGCTTTGGACTGCTTTTCTTTACTCTTCCTAATGTAGGGCGTGCGATCGATTCGGGCATTGTGGCAAACCGTATACGTTGTGTTGTATTTGCCGTCTTGCGCGTATAAATTTAGTTGGGCCGGTTTGGGCGATTCGTTGTGCGATCGCATTTTTTGGATGCCAAATAGAAAATTTTATAGATGCAGACGGCGGTTGAAACCGCATCTACACAAACGATGTCCGCCTCCGCGGACTGAAGATTGTGTAATTTTAACTGTGTACTAATTTTAACTGTCTACTCTTCAACCCGCGAAGGCGGGTTTTGTTTGTGTAGACGCGGTTTCCAACCGCCGGGTATTCAACCGCCCGGTTTCAACCGAATTTCAACCACCGCCGAATTTCAACTACCGCGGATCGCCAATTAAAATAAACGGCGACCAATAAAACGGATGGCGACTAATCTGACTCAACTTAGCTTGCTGCAAAGCTTCATTTTTACTCATCCCCTTATTAATATTTTGATAAAACTGAACCATCAAATCTTTAGTAGCTGCATCATCAACACTCCACAAACTCGCCATCACAGCCTGTGCGCCCGCACGCTCAAATATATAGGCCATTCCCGATATTTCTTCACCGTTGGAATTCGCTTGTATGGCGGTTTCACAAGCACTTAAAGTGATCAGTCTGGTGTTTTGCAATCCCAATAAGGCGGCATCGCGAATATTGAATTGGCTATCAGCAAACAGCAATGTATTTTCATCCATGCCCAAATTTTGAGCTTCGCGAAACCCAACTCTCTAAATCGAACAAGTTGGGTTTCGCGAAGCTCAAGCTAAAACTGGACGCACTCCTACCGAAAGAAACCGGGTTTTTATCGAATCTGCGGGCTACAACGAAATATTTTCGTAAAAAACCCGGTTTCTGACCCCCGACGGACTCAATAAGGAGTCGCTACAATTTCGATCGTCTTTTTCTGCACATTAAATCGCATTTCATCAACGAAAAATCGCTTGTTTTTTCGTATGTACTGCAATTGCGCCCGATCAACGACAGGCGAACTCAATTTCACCACAGCTTGACCTTTAATAGCATCTTTCATCTCAAAAGCACTCATGGGAATGCCATTCCATATGGCTTTGGCTTGAGGCAAAATCCCATGCCGATAACGAGGCCCCCGATTACTCCTAGGCGGGGGCGTACTTTGGGGAAACATGATTTTCTCAATTTGGTTCAAGGGGAGAGATCGCTGTTCCCCGGATGCCTGTATCCATAATTTTTGCCCTTTCTGATCAATTTTTACAACTCGACCATCTCTTTTTTCACCTCCTTTCATCACAATTTGCGCTTGCGTCCGTAAAGTTACTGGTACGGCCTGGCTAACGTTAGCTTGTGCTTGTATGGATAGCAAATTCTGTGGTTGGCTGGCGGCATTGACTTGTGCTGCCATACCCGCTGTTACTGTAAAAAATCCTACAACTAGAAATGAAAGTGTGTTGCGTTTCATAATCTCCCTAAACCCCCTTCAATGGTAAGCGTTAACTCCGCTACCGTTATAAAATTGTATTTCACCTCTCTAGAAGGTGATTCAGTACATTTTTTGAAGGTGATTCTGTGACCGCTTTTCCCCAACCGACTCCCCAACCGACTCCTCCACCGACTCCTCCACCGACTCCCCAACCGGCTCCTCCACCGAATCCCCAACCGACTACCCCGAATCCCCAACCGACTACCCCGAATCCCCAACCGACTACCCCGAATCCAGAACCGAATATTTTAGGTAACTTTGCCAGTATTGTTGGCTTGCTTGGTACAGCTTTGTTTTTCACAGGCTGGATTTATCGCTGGTCTTATTTTTACTACTTTCAGCTAGAGGTAATGACCCTTGATTTACCAGTAGAATCGTTTTTCATAGTACCGATTCAGGTTTTTTTAGCTGACCCCTGGACGATACTCAAAAGTTTACTCGCACTTCTGCTAACAGCTCTAGCAATTTACCACACTTTGTGGGTATTTGATATTGTAAATAGAAAAATTTCTGCTATAGTCAATTGGACAATTATAAGGTTTTCTTCGTCGGCTCGTGTAACAAGAATTTCGTGGTTTTATCACCCACTGATGTCTTGGCAGCAATTTAATATCAATCGATTTAACTCGATTAAATTGGTACGATCGCTGGTTAACGAAATTATTATCGTTAGTTTGGTATTAGTAATGTTGTTTTGGTCTGCTCGCTACCAAGGTATTGCCGATGCCCGAGGCGATGCGGGGGAAAATTCATCTTTACCCGCCGTTGCTTTAATCGCTAAGCAAGACAACATTGCTTTAGGCAGAAAACTCGACGATCCAACACTCCGATTAGCCCCCAAAGGATTTAAGGCGATCGGCGATGCAGGTCTATTTGCAGATTTGAGCAAAAGAGATTATACTGATATCAATAATCCCAAAGAACCTAGAGTTTGGCGGTTGCTTTTGGAGAGAGGAAACTGGATTTATCTGTTTCCGGCTTTAACAACAGAACAGCAAAAAGACCCTAAAGCACGCCCGCCAGTGATGGCAATTCAACAAAGTCAATCCGGCGATCAATTGTTAATTATAAGTCCCGAACCTTCTAAACCGTCTAAATAAAGTCGGGGCTGGTTGATTGGATGCCAAAATAGTCTCGATGCTAATGGTTAGACAGTTAAATTAACTTTTAGAGTGTGTCAGACATTGATTAAGACAGTCCGTTGGAAAAACGAGGTGAAAAATAGACGCTGCGATTGCCGCGCGTGGACGTTCGCAATGACAAAAAAGCATTAAGTAAACCGTATTGCGATTTCAACAGGTTTTTCTGGGGAACCTTACGCATTTTCTAAGCAACTCCATAGCCAGTATATGGACGCTTGTACGGTGGATGCAACCCTAAAATAATATCCTCTTTGGGTACTCCCATCTCAACTAATTCTTGTCCTAAATCGGCTTCTGTCATATTGCGTTGAATCCAGATTTTACCATCCTTGATATCTAAGTGAATGAAACAGTTATAAATCCGCTTGTATCCCTCCCAGCCAACGTCTAAAATTTGGTAATGATCTTGTTCTGTATCGAACACCAACTGACATTCAACATCCAATTCTGAATTTGGATCGACTGTGGCATGAGTGGTTAGCAACTGGCGGATAAATTGGCGGTACTCCTCTATTCTTTCCATTCAATGATTACCTCCTGAACTGGTTCGTAGACGATTAACTTCACTTGATACTGTCTGACGGCTTCCTGAGTGAATCTTTCTTGAAAAAAGGATTCAAATATATCGAGAGGAATTGCCAGATACAGAGTTCTATCTGGTTCGTTCATTTGCAATCCTAAGCGGTAGTTCAAAAACTGTCCCAACGCTGAATGAAAGTCTGTCACCGCTGATGGATTCAAAAAACTTTTGATTTCAACTGCAATCTTTTGTCCAGCTTTTTCAGCGGCAAAGACTTTTTCTGCTGCTAAATCAATCTCAAACTTCACCTTATCTATCTTGAGGATCAGCGGATCTGCCGTAATTACCCACTGCTCCTTCAAGAGAGCTTGTTTAACAGCATCATGAAATCGGTCTTTGGCAGCCATCGTTTTTTACAGTATCTAGGTATTATGATAGCCGATCGCTCTTCAACTGTATTTATTGATTAAGCCCGATCGCACATCACAACTTCAAACACACCCCCCGGAATAAACCGACACAAAGCCCTCCGCCGATCGTCCGCATCTTGGCGGTTGACAAAACGCGCAATTGTGTAATGCTGAGCATTCGGTAAAATTCGGACGATCGCCCAATAATTGCGATCGCCACCCACAATCGGAGAATCGGCTTTTCTGAGAGTGTTGAGGTAGCGGGCGATGGCTACGCCCCGGCTTGCGCCTACGCGCTTCCGTTCAGATTCGCCCCGACGCGCAGAATCAGAAACACCGCACAGCTTTCGAGCTCTGGCTGAGTCATACACGCGCGATCGGCCTCGAAATCCTCATCCTAGTAGCTGCGGATGCGCGACAGCAGTTGCGTCACGCTAAAGTCATCCAAAGCTTGTTGATAGCCGCGAGTATATTCACTCTCGTCGCTTTCAGGTCGTACCATAGAGATTGCCTCCTTGTTTATTAGGGGCCATAAGCCAGCGACGAACTTTCCTAGGGATGACGCTGGCTTTTGACTTGTTGAGATTATAGCATGGATATAGCACATATAAATGCTTTAAATGAGCTATATTCGACAAAGTGGTCTAGATACAGCACAATTGCGATCGGTTTAAACTAAAAAATAGTGAATATCTTATGACCAAACGCTTAGCGACCTATTTAGCCGATGGAATCTATGACATCCTTGAAGAGTGGGCAAGTCAAGAACGCCGTTCAATCAGCAGCTTAGCAGCCTTCGTTTTAGAACAAGCTGCTAGAGAACGTCAAAAGGAAATGAAACAACAGCCCCCGCCATCGGATGAGAAGCAGGAGAAGAGTTAAGTTGAGTTTGGGCGATCGATCGCTCTCTCAAACAAACTGAGGACTGAAGTTTTTTATTGCTGATTCATGCGCGATCGGGCGCATAGTGCTGTGCAAAAGCAGCATAATGCTGCATATTCGACAGAATCGTCTAAAATACTCTACGGTATGAAAGGCTAAATATGCCAGTCATAGAAACCAGTATCGACAAAGCTTGGGGATTTTTAACTTATTTTTTTCATACCCTGATTAAGCAACGCCAATAAAAAAATACTGAATTTCTAATGGCTAAACGTGTATCAACCTCAATAGCAGAAGGAATTTACGACCTACTCCAAGAGTGGGCAGATGAAGAACGGCGCTCAATCAGCGGCTTATCAGCATTCCTTTTAGAACAAGCTGTGAGAGAACGTCAAAAACAAAAACAGCCCCCGCCATCCGATGAAAAGCCGGAGAAAAATTAAGTGCAGTTTGTGCGATCGCCCGAATTCAGCAGATCGATGGCTGAAGTCCTTGCTGCAAAACGATTGTGCAACAAGTCTATTCTGCTGCGACTTCAAAATTTATGCGATCGTAAATATCCGTCAAGCTAATTTGGAACTCAACCGAGTCCATTGCTAATACAGAATCTTCTGACTCATACTCAGTAAATAGCCATTTATCATCAGCAGTCTTAGTCAATTGTTCGACATGATATTTGTATTGGTCAATTAAAATATATTCCCGAAGTTCAGGAATCGATCGATAATAAAGAAACTTCTCCCCTCTGTCATAATCTTTAGTAGATTTCGACAAAACCTCAACAATTAGCAAGGGATTTGTCACAGTCGTGGTGTTAGTTCCCTGATAAACCGGTTCACCCTGAATCACCATCACATCTGGATAAGTGTACAGACGATAACGCGGTATCCACAACCGCATATCATTGATAAAAATCTCGTAATTTTGCCCGCTTACAGTCAAGGGAAATATGCGGCAAAAATTCAGCGCAATTTTATTGTGATTAGCTGTTCCACCAGTCATCGGTAATATTTCTCCATCTAGATATTCGCTTTTGTATTCCGCAGCTTCGTCTAAAGCTAAATATTCCTCTGGAGTATAGTAGCGTTTTTCTGTTTCTGCCAACATACTATATTTCTCCTATCCAATTTTATATCTATCATTGTATCATATTTTTGATGGTGCAATTATCTCTCGCACACAAGCATCTGTAGGAAAGCGGCACTGCCGTATCCTAATCCGCAGCTAGATTTTTATGTATAATTATCACGGCTGACACATGGGGGTAAGAAACCCGGTTTCTACGAGATTTTGCGGACAGGAACGAGAAATATACGAGGAAACCGGGTTTCTAATCTCAGCGCGCGTCCAGGACTAATTTAAACAAGTATGAAATTTATCGGCATAGACTTAGGTTGGAGTTCAGGAGCAAGCGGTTTGTGCTGTTTGAATTGGGAAAACAATCGATTGCAATTCATCGAGTGCGATCGCCAACAATCACTCAACGACATCCTCACCTGGATCGATCGCCAAATCTCCCCAACCGAACCAGCCATCATCGCCGTAGACGCACCCACAATCATCGCCAATCCAACGGGAATGCGCGACGCTGACAAACTCACCCACAAACACTTCGGGCGCTACCACGCAGGCTGCTATCCCGCCAATCTTTCTCGCCCCTTCGCCCAAAAAACAGTCGAATTTGGCCTTTGTTTAGAAGCCCGAGGATTTGTCCACTCACCAACTATTGAAGCTAAGAAACTAGGCAGATATCAAATAGAAGTCTTTCCCCATCCAGCCACAATCAACTTATTTAAATTAGATAGAATCATCAAATACAAAAAAGGAAAACTGGCAGAGCGTCAATTAGAATTGATGAAACTCTGCCAGTATATTATCGATATTTTACCGAGCCTTGAACCAAGTCTCAATCTGTCTTGTGGCACAGACATCTTGCCTGTGAACTGTGGCATAGGCATCTTGCCTGTGAGCGATATCCCCACCAGTATCGCTACCCTTAAAGCCTTAGAAGACCAGCTAGATGCCTTGCTATGTGCTTATATCGGCGCTCACTGGTGGTACTGGGGAATCGAGCGGAATTTGGTTTTGGGCGATCGCGCAACCGGCTACATAGTCATTCCCCAACTTCAATAAGAATAGGGAGCATCTCATTTTTGTAAAAAGCATTTTTTCTTATAGTGCGAGCTTAAGAGCTCGCGTATCGTATAATACGCGAGCTCTTAAGCTCGCACTATTAAATGCAAAACAGAGATGCTCCCTGCGGACTAAAGTCCTCACTACGAACCTGAGGGAGTATCTCAGTTTTGCAAGAAGCATTTTTTATGGTAGTGCGAGCTGTCGCGAACTCGCGACAGCTCGCACTGTAAATGCAAAACTGAGATGCTCCCGAAAAATAGCACAATCGCGCATTGACCATCACAAATGTCAACTGTCAACTGTCAACTGTCAACTGTTTAATGTGCCCAGAGAATCACACCAACTTCATAAGGACTGCTGAGATTATCGTGCTTCGGCAAAACCCGCAGCGACAAACCTTGCAAACCGCTAGAAGTATAAGTAATGTCAGCCGTATAAAGGCTAGCATTGTGAGGATCTTCTCCCAAATACTCCATTACCATTGGCACGCCACCAACAATCTCGCCGTTAGCATCAACCGAACCTTGATAAAGTTCGACTTGTACGTCCGCAGGTGTCAATCCCATCAGATTGATTCGAGATTTAACAGCGATCGACTGATTGACCTTAACTTCCTTATCCTGGGAAATATCAACAGCCTCAATCTTAATGTCGTGCCACTTCCCGAGAAGGTGCTTCTTCCACTGAGACAACTCCTTAGCCGGAGCGCACCCGTCGTTCGTCATGGTGTAGAAGCGATCGCTCACGGGGAAATAAGCCCGCCGCGCGTAATCCTTCACCATCCGAGCCGTATTGAAGAAAGGACAGTTCAAAGCAATAGAATCCTTCATTTTCGCCGTCCAACCGCGGGGAATACCATCAGCATCCCGGTTGTAAAACAGCGGTACAACTTCCTTTTCCATCAAGTCGTACAAAGCATTCGCCTCGACTTCATCCTGATACTTAGTATCTTCGTAAAACTCGCCATGTCCGATCGGCCAACCAGTGCGAACATAATCCGCCTCATCCCACCAACCGTCAAGAATGCTGAGGTTTGGCAAACCATTCATCGAAGCTTTCATCCCGGAAGTACCAGAAGCCTCACGGGGACGGCGCGGCGTATTCAGCCACACATCGCAACCGGACACCATCATCCGAGCCACGTTAATGTCGTAATTCGGCAGAAACACCATCGAACTGATAGTTTCGTGCTCGCGGATGAAATGAACGATATCCCGAATCAATTCCTTACCCGGAATATCCATCGGGTGAGCTTTCCCAGCAATCACAAACTGCACGGGGCGGTTTTTGTCACGCATGATCCGCATAATGCGATCGACATCACGCAAAAACAGTGTCGCCCGTTTGTAAGTAGCAAAACGGCGCGCAAACCCGATCGTCAGCACCTTCGGATCGAGAGCTTCCCGAGCGTGTTCAATTTCCGTTTGAGCCGCCCCGCGCTCGCGCAGAGTCTTTTGCAGCCACTCCCGCGCAAACACCACCAACTCCGATCGACAGCGTTCGTGATTGCGCCACAGTTCCTCATCAGGAATCGAAGTTATCTTATCCCACAGGCGATCGTCCGTGGGAGTCATTTCCCAATCCGGGCCAAGATAGCGATCGTACAACTCCTGAGTAGACTTCGCCACACAACTGCGAGCGTGAACCCCGTTGGTAATCGAAGTAATCGGCACCTCTTCCTCAGGCAAACCCGGCCACAACCCTTGGAACATCGGGCGCGACACGACACCGTGCAAAGCCGCCACCCCGTTGACAAAACTCGACATTTTAATTGCCAAAATTGCCATATTCAGAGGCCCGGACAAATCTTTAGTATTCTCCCGGCCCAATCCCAGGAACTCATCTTGCGACAAGCCAAACATCTTGGGATACTGACCCAGATAGTGCATCACCATATCCGGCTCGAACAAGTCAAACCCAGCAGGCACAGGCGTGTGAGTCGTAAACATACTGCTCGAAATCACCACCTGTTCCGCTTCCAAGAAACTCAGGTGATGTTCCTCCATCAGCATCCGTATGCGTTCCAAAGCCATGAAAGCCGCGTGGCCTTCATTCATGTGATAAGCCGTAACTGTCAAGCCCAAAGCCTTGAGCATTTTCACTCCGCCGATGCCCAACATGATTTCTTGGTGCATCCGCAGAGTTTTGTCACCGCCGTACAGTTGGTCGGTAATATCTTGGTCGTAGCGGCTGTTAGGTTCAATATTTGTATCCATTAGGTACAGGGGCACCGTGCCCACCTGTACCCGCCAAATCCGGGCGTATACCTTGCGGCCGGGATAGTCCACCTCAATCCGCAATTCCGAACCATCGGGATTGCGTTCTAGGTGCAGCGGCATATTGTAGAAATCGTTCAGCGGATAGCGTTCTTGCTGCCAGCCATCGGCGTTGAGATATTGCGAAAAATAGCCTTCTTGATACAGCAAGCCTACGCCAGCCAAGGGCAAGCCCAAGTCGCTAGCAGATTTGAGGTGGTCGCCCGCGAGCACGCCCAAACCGCCGGAATAGATGGGTAGGGCTTTAACTAAGCCGAATTCCATCGAAAAGTAAGCGTAGCATTCCTGGCGATCGGTGCCGCGCTGTTTGCGGTACCAGGCCCGATTTTTGAGATAATCGTCTAGCTGCTGGGCTGCTCGGTTCATTTGAGCAATGAAGCCTTCATCTTCTGCCATTTCTTGCAGTCGCTCTTGAGAAATGGTTCCGAGCATCAGCACCGGGTTTTGATTGCTGGAATCCCAGAGATCTCGATCGAGCCGGCGGAAAAGGTCTTTGGTATCAACGTTCCAGTCCCAGTGCAAGTTGTAGGCAAGCTTGCGTAGGGGTTCGAGAATTGCCGGCAGAGACGGGGAAACGTTAAATGTGCGAATTGGCTGCATAGACAAAGCGTTTATGTTGGGGTAGCGATATTTTCGTCTGTCTTTTGGCACAAGTCCGTTATTCTGCACACTATTTTAAGTTTTAAGTCGTGCGGGCGATCGATCGCAAGGTCGATCGCCCACCTCCAACGACACAGCAGTAGGGTTTCCCTACAAGTGGTGAGAGCAAATGCCGATCGCCCTTTACTCTCACATTCAAGGTACGTAGTTGCGCTTCAGCGCTCTTTCTTGATATATAGGAAAAGAGCGCTGAAGCGCAACTACGTACCTAAAGCAGCGTCAGCACCCGATCGAATGACCAATGACCAATTAAGCAATTTTCACTTTCCTCAACAGACAATTTACCAAAAGTTTGCTCGCATCCCCAGCCGAGAGCGCCTTGCTAAAATAATGACCCTGAATTTCGTGACAGTGGAGCGATCGCAAACAATCCAACTGCTCTTTAGTTTCTACTCCCTCAGCCACCACGCTCAAGTTCAAATCTCGCCCCAGAGTTGCTACAGCATTTGCGATCGCCCGTTCGCACGGATCAGTCGTCAGTTCGCTGACAAAAGATTTGTCTATTTTCAAGATATTCAACGGAAACTTTTTGAGATAATTTAGAGAACAATAACCCGTACCGAAATCGTCCAGCGCAATCTGCACTCCCATAGCCTGCAACTCCCTCAAAACTTTTGTGGTATAATCCACATCTTGCATAGCTGTAGTCTCGGTGATTTCTAACTCCAAATACTTCGGTGCTAAACCAGTTCTTTCCAAACAATTCGCCACCATTTGCACTAAATTAAATTGCTGAAACTGCCGCGCCGAAAAGTTGACCGCTACCCGCAAATCTGGTTGCAAAGCATCCTGCCAAGCTTTATTTTGAGTGCAGGCAGTTTGCAGCACCCATTCGCCAATAGGGACAATTAATCCGTTCTCTTCGGCGATCGGAATAAATGTCGCCGGAGAAACTAAACCTAATTCTGGATGTTTCCAGCGCAGCAGGGCTTCCATACCCTGGATTTTCCAAGTAGTGATGTTGACTTTTGGCTGGTAAAAAATCTCAAATTCTCCCTGTTCTAGAGCCTCGTGCAACCTGTTTTCTATATTTAGCAACTGGCTGCCTTCGGGATTAAGTGTTGCAGTGTATAATTGATAATTATTTCTTCCCCTTTCCTTAGCGCGGTACAAAGCGGCATCGGCATTTTTGACTAAAGTTTCGGCATCTTCACCGTCGTTGGGATAAAGGGCAATGCCGATGCTGCTACTGATGTGAAACGCCTGTTGTTCTAGTTTAAATGCTGGTTTTAAATTGTCGAGTATTCTTTGAGCTGTTTTAATCGCATCTTCTAAGCAATTGATTTCGGGAAGCAGTACAGTAAATTCATCGCCTCCCCAGCGGGCTACCGTATCCGTCGATCGCAAAGTGTCGCTGATGCGTCCGGCAAAACCCTCTAACAGGCGATCGCCCGCAGCGTGACCTAGCGTATCATTAATCTTTTTGAACCTGTCCAAGTCTAAAAACATCACAGCGAGCATTTTTTCATTTTTTTTAGCTTGTTTTAATGAAGCCAACAGGCGATCGTTAAACAGTATCCGGTTCGGTAAACCTGTGAGTTGGTCATAAACAGCTTGATAGCGAATAATTTCTTCAGCTTGCCTGCGCTGAGTGATATCCATCATAGTGCCAATCGCCCGCACTGCTTCACCGCTAGCATTCCGGATAATGTAACCGCGATCGAGCACAAAAACATATCCCCCATCTGCGCGGCGAAAGCTGTATTCCTCCGACCAACATTGAGCGTCTGAGTTCATTGTTTCGTTGAAGCTAGACTTCACTCTTTCCCGTTCTTCGGCATGAACATTCAGCCACCATGATTCTAAATCTATCGTCTGAGTTTCGTTGAGTTTGTATCCAAAAACTTTTTCAAACTCTTCGCTCAACCAATACTCATTTCTTGACACATTAAAATCCCAAACTGCATCATTTGTTGCCCGCGTCAGCAGGTGAAAGCGTTCTTCACTTTTGCGGAGTTTTTCTTCAGATTGCCAGCGTTCCGTTACATCCCGAAAGCTGAACACTCGACCAGTAATTTTGCCTCCAGTATGCTGCGGTAGCGAGTAGCGTTCGACAATTCTGCCATCTTGAAACTCGATGACATCGAAACTTTCTGCTGCGGGGATATCGGACAATTCTTTAGCACGGTTGAGAAAGATTTCCGGGTATCTTAACTGGCTGATTCCGAACCCCAAAATTTGGTTGCTATCTCTCGAATCTAGCAGAAAATCTGGCAACTGCCACATTTGAGCAAACTTGCGGTTAAAGCTGACAACTTTTCCGCTACCATCCACCGCCAGAATTCCGTCAGCAGTAGATTCAATGGTTGCTTGAAGCAAAGAAAGAGATGTTTCTAGTTCTAACTCTGCTAATTTGCGATGGCTAATGTCAAAAGCAGTGACTAATATTGACGCTTTTCTCTCAAATTTGATAATATCAACAGTGGCTTCAATCCAGCGAGTTTCTCCAGTTTTCGTGATAATTCTCACTTCATATTTTGAGCCTGCACTGTCTCGCGGCTGGCGGGATTTACCCCATTGTTTAACTGTCGATCGAAAATCTGGATGAATAAAATCGTATAAATCCAATCCTAGCAATTCTTCGCGAGTATATCCAGTTAAAGCTTCTGTCTGAGAATTGACATAGCGCAACTGTCGGCGCTGATAGATAAATGCAGCAGCATTAACAGTTTCTACCAGTTGCCGAAACTTTTTTTCACTGCGCCGCAAATCTCTTTCAGCCCGCTTGCTATCGGTAATATCTTGTGCTACATACAACTTGCCGCTCACTTCACCTTTGCCGTCGCGAATAGTTGAAATTGAAAGCAGTACAATTATTTTTTTACCCTGTTTGGAAAGGTAGACTTTTTCGACGTTGCGGACAGAACCTTGGGCTGTTAATGTTGCTGATTCTAATCCGGCTGCCGGTGATTCAGTTTGTTTGAAAAGTCCAGCTATTTGTTTGCCTAACAACTCTTTTTTAGAGTATCCTAAAAGTTGACAGGTAGCTTGGTTAGACGACAGGATATGACCGCCGGGAGTTGTAGCAACGATCGAGACGCTCATTTCCTCGCAAATATCGAGGGCGTATTCCGCAGTTTGCTGCAAATCTTGGGTCATTTTGGCAATAGTATCCCCGATATCTTGTTCTTTTTTTTGACGCAACACTTTTTTTGCTTCTGGTAGCTTTTCTTTCTCTGTTTCAGAGTGAGATTTCCCGCTCGTCTTAGATAAGATAGTTGCTGTGTTCGTCCTGATTAATAACGAGATTACTATAGAAATAAAAGCCAAAAAAGAACAGATTGTTTCCCGACCAAAACTACGTTTATTTTCGGAATTTTGCGGAGAATGTATAAAGTTGTCGCTTGGTAAATGTACAGCTTCTCTTTGGGATAAATTATCTACAAATAAGTCGGCGGTTGCCGAAGTAGTGGGGCGAGATGACGCTCCCAAAGAGCTAAGTTTCTCAGGCTCCAGCAAAATTGCTTCCACACTGCGATTGTCGGTTATATCCCCTATACTTGCCGACAATTTTATTGAATTAATGCTACATTCCACACCAAAAATAGCAGCAGTCAAAGATACCAAAATCAATTGATACGTAATTTTCATTTGCTCCAGTTCCTGATTTTAAAAAGATGTCTTCCTGTCTCAAGAAATCTAAATACTTTGAGCATATGTTGAGGAATTACAGAAAGAATAGCACCTAAATTTATGTTGCTTTAGTAAATTGAAGAGTTCAAAAATAAGAATTTATCTTTGTAACTAATTATAATTTTAATCTTAATTTAAGATCTGTCATCGGCCATTGTGCCACAAACTATCCGCCATTATGCCTAGACATCGGCTGGGATCGCGCTAAAATTAGAAAATTCCCGCTCATAGGCGGCGGAGATTTGTTAGAAAAATAAACAATTAGCTTAAGATCGATGCAGAGATCCACGAATTGAACCAATGAGTCAGACGATCCCAGAACTCCAAACAGAAGTCCGCGCGCTGCAAGCAGAAGTTGCCACTCTGCAAGAGACGCGGGAAAAACTTTGCCTACAGCGCTCAGAGTGCCGAGTGACAGTCAGTTTTCCCAAGAATAATACTCCTGAGGCCCTTGCCGAGTTCCACCAGCAAAATGCTGCTTTTGGGGAGCAGTGGTTGCAGCAAATCCAGGAAATTGACCGAGAGACTAAAATTATTGAAAAGCAACTGGAAGCAAAACAGGCTTTACTCAATTACAAACAAGGTGAACTAGATAAATTGCTGGCGGGAGAGCACTGGAAAGAAGTAGAAAACCACGTTCAAACCGGGGAAAAGCGCTTGCAAGCACAAGCTCGCAAAATTAATCAAGCAGCAGCGCAGCTAGAGGCAGAAATCCAAGCTTTAAAAGCACTGTACGACCAACTAAATCCCAGTTACTCGGAGTGGTTTCAACAACCAACTCAAATTGTTGAGTTTTCCGCAAAAACTATTCCTTATGCTGTGGGTAGCAGCAGCGGGTTGATATTGGGAAATAAGGAGATAGAGTGGGAGAAAAAGTAGTTTTGAGTTGTGAGTTACGAATGTAAATTAGTATTTGAGTTCGTCGTGAATTTTCTGAAGCAAGTAACAGGAATTACGCAACGGCTACATTGAAACAGGTACGTAGTTGCGATGAAAGCGCTCTTTCATATATAAAAGAAAAGAGCGCTGAAGCGCAACTACGTACCTAAGAGCTAGTTATACAATACGATCTTTGAGGATAGCGCTACTAGAAAAAATGTTAAGAACTTTGAGTTTCATTTTTGGAAACAGGGTTATTTTAAAGGATGGTGTCAAGTAAAATCACAAACATAATAGCCTAAAATATAAAATAGACTTACTGATGAAACAATTGATTTCGATAGCGCTATTTATTCTGGTTGCGGTGGCAGTTGTGGGTTGGGGCTCTGACTCGTTGCAGCCGAAAACGGCTGTACCGGAAGTTTCGATCGATCGCACTATCCACACTTTCCAAAGCCAGTCTCCTGCTGAAAAAAATGCAGTCAGTCAGCCGCAAGTTGACTCGTCCCGGTTGTGGAAACACGTCGAAACTTTAGCAGGGGAACGCGAGGGAGAACGAGCTCGCTCTTTTACGAGAGACTACATTTCCCAACAACTGAAAACCTTCGGTTTTTCACCAAAATTGCAGGAGTTCGATCGCGGAATCAACGTTTTCGCCGAGAGAAAAGGTACTGACTCAAACGCTGGTGCAATTTTAATTGCAGCACACTACGATACTGTACCACAATCTCCTGGGGCTGACGACAATGCAACAGGAGTTGCGGCAGTTTTAGAAGTAGCAAGATTGCTGGGTTCTCGTCCTACGCCTCGGACATTGCAAGTGGCATTTTTTGACCGGGAAGAAATCGGACTTTTAGGTAGTTTAGCATTCGCGGGTAGCCCGGCGCGGTTAAAAAATTTGCAGGGTGCGATCGTCCTGGATATGATCGGTTATGCCTGCCGCACGGCTGGATGTCAGCGATATCCCGAAGGATTGAAACCGCAACCTTTTCTAGATGCAGCGGGGGTGACTTCTCCCGATAAGGGCGAGTTTATTGCTGTGATTGGGGATGCGGAACATCCGCTGCTGTTGGGTACTTTTGCGGAGTCGCCACAAGCTGATTTACCACCGGTGATGACGTTGCCGGTTCCTCTGAAAGGGCTGCTGACTCCCGATGTTTTGCGTAGTGACCACGCGCCTTTCTGGTATAAAGGAGTTGGTGCTGTGTTGGTGACGGATACTGCAAATTTGCGATCGCCCCACTACCACCAGTCTACCGATACACTCGCAAATATCGATCGACCTTTTTTCATCGGTTCTGCTCAAATTGTGGTTAATGCTACTGCTAAATTATTGGAAATTCGGTAATGGGTAATGGGTAATGGGTAATGGGTAATGGGTAATTGGTAATTGGTAATTGGTAATTGGTAATTGGTAATGGGTAATGGGTAATTGGTAATGGGTAATGGGTAATTGGTAATTGGTAATGGGTAATTGGTAATTGGTAATTGGTAATGGGTAATTGGTAATTGGTAATTATGTAAGGTGTTCTTTCCTTCTTCCTTCTTCCCTCTTCCTTCTTCCTTCTTCCTTCTTCCTTCTTCCTTACAAGAAATGACTAACAAAGACAATCTGCGACAGCATTTACTGCAACTAGACAATCGAAGCTACAAAGCGTACAAAGACATTCAAGGTAGATATGATTTTTCAGAATTCACATTAATAATTGATTATGTCCAGGGAGATCCCTTTGCATCTCCCAGTAAATTTAGAGTCAAAGTTCCGCCAAACATTGCTCGAATTCCCCGCGAACTTTTCCAATCTCGCAGTCGAGAAATAGCCCTGCGAGATTACCTAACTCGCCAGTTTGACAAAGCAGCATATAGCATCAGCAGCAAGCGCGGCAGCGGTAAAAGCGGTACGATCGCAGTGACTCGCTTCAGACAAGAAGTTTTAGAACGAACTTCGGCATTTATCCTAGACTCAACTGCATCAGATCTGGGAGATTTAGGGGGGGTTGAAATCCGATTTTCCGTCGGACTTCCGGCGGGCGGGCGCAGTATTTTAGGGCGACAAGCTGCTGAAATGCTGTGCGAAGATATCCCGCGAATTGTCAGCCAAGCTCTGAAATATTCTAGCTTAAATGCTGCGGAATGTCGCCTTCATGTTGAAACGGTAGAAGATGCTGATTGGCTGCGGCAGCAGTTAGCTGAAAACGGATTAGTTGCGTTTGTTGCTGACGGTTCTATTTTACCCCGCCGCAGCGGTGTTGACAACCGTCCTCTGTTAAATGATGCTGTGGCTTTTGTGTCGCCGTCGTCGTTAAAGGTTGAGTTTAATTGTCCGAATCGCGGTTTGATTTCCGGTATGGGAATTCCCGCTGGGATTAGTTTGATTGTGGGCGGTGGCTATCACGGCAAATCAACTTTACTCAGGGCGATTGAGTTGGGAGTTTATAACCGAATTCCGGGTGATGGTAGGGAATTTGTGGTGACAAGTCCGGCGGCGGTGAAAATTCGGGCGGAAGATGGCAGAAGTGTGGCGTCGGTGGATATTTCTCCTTTTATCAATCATTTGCCGCAAGGTAGAGATACTGTACAATTTTCTACTGCAAATGCGAGCGGCAGTACGTCGCAAGCTGCTAATATTATTGAGGCTTTGGAAGTTGGGAGAAGGAAGAAGGAAGAAGGAAGAAGGAAGAAGGAAGAGGGAAGAAGGAAGAGGGAAGAATCTCAATCTTTTGCGACAGGGATGCAAGCCGCCTCTTGTGAAGGGGATTTAGTACCTGTTTTGTTGGTGGATGAGGATACGGCGGCGACTAATTTTATGATTCGCGATCGCAGAATGCAGGCCCTGATTGCTAAGGATAAGGAACCGATTACGCCGTTTATCGATAAAGTGAAACAGTTGTACGCAGATTATGGCGTATCGACGATTTTAGTCATGGGCGGAAGCGGCGATTATTTTGATGTGGCGGATACTGTGATTTCCATGGATAATTTTGCAGCATATAATGTGACGGAAAAAGCTAAAGAAATAGCAAGTATTTACTCGACCAGTCGCGCTGCTGAAGGGGGAGAAAGTTTTGGTGATATTACTCACAGAGTCCCGGTTCCTGCTAGTTTAGATCCGAGTCGGGGACGGCGAGATGTGCGGGTGAAGGTGCGGGATGTGGATGAATTGGCTTTCGGAACTGAGGAGATTGATTTGGGCGCTGTCGAGCAAATTGTGGACAGGGGACAGTTGCGGGCGATCGCCTCGGCAATGATTTATGCAAAGGGTCACTACATAGACGGGAAGCGCACTTTGTCGGAAATTATCGATTTGGTGATGGCAGATATTGACGCGCAGGGGATGGATATTTTATCCTCTTTTCCTGAGGGAGATTTTGCTATGTTTCGCCGCTTTGAATTGGCGGCGGCTATTAATCGGCTGCGAAGTTTGTCGGTTGTCAGTTGACAGTTGTCAGTTGTCAGTTGTGTGCATTTGAGTTTGCCAAATACGTGTGTAGGGGCGAAGCATGACCGCAGAAAATATGAGATTATCACTAATAACTTATATGCGGTCATGCTTCGCCCTCTTCAAAACCCAGATGCGCCCTGTCAGTTGACGGTTGACAAAATGAAGAGGAAAGAATGAATAGGGAATAGGGAATAAGTAATATAGATGTAACGCGCGCGGAAGACGATAGTATAGACATTTTGCATTAGTTCGCAAATAAATAAGTGGATTGTTGCCTTACTTTTGATATGCTGACAAAAGTGAATGCAAAAAAGGCGATTTAAATATGATAGGTAATATAGGACAACCGACTGCTGTCAGCGATCGCCCTTATTTAGTATTAACGAGTCAAGATCAAAGCATACAGTTAGAGTTAAAACAGCCGCAGCACGTACTGGGGCGCGATCGCACTCGTGCTGATTTGGTTGTTCCCGAACCCTGGCGGGCAGTTTCCGGGGTTCACGCTGTGTTGCGCCAAATTGGCCAAAATTACTGGATTTACGACGGTGACGGCCAGCAGCCGAGCACTAATGGCTTATTTGTCGATCGCACTCGCATCACTCCCAACGACGGTTATTGTCTCAAAAACGGTACAGAAATTAAAATCGGTCTCGATCCCAAAAATCAAGTTTTGGTGACTTATTTTAATCCCCTGGCGAGTCAAATCTTTCCCCCCAGCAAACAGTCAATTCCCCTCAGCAATCGATCGGTTTTGTTGGGCCGCGATCCAAATGCTTCGCTACAATTAGATGCGCCACTGGTTTCGAGGCGACACGCGACAATTGACGCTGACAGTCGCGGCAATTATATTTTACGCGATCACAGTGTTAATGGCGTTTTTGTCAACGGCCAGCGCATCACGAATTCTGTACAGTTGGCCGAGGGAGATGCGATTCGGATCGGCCCGTTTACTCTAACTTACCGCAATCATACGTTAGAGGTGCAAGACCGAGGCAGTCAAATTCGCCTGGATGCTGACAGTCTGGTGATTCCCAAGCGCTTGGATCGTATCACTTTGGCGATCGAACCTGGGCAGTTTGTGGCTTTAGTCGGCGGTAGCGGCGCGGGTAAATCTACTTTAATGCGGACGCTTTTAGGCATCGAGAAAACTACTCAAGGCGCTGTGTTTCTCAACGGCGACAACCTGCGCCAAAACTTCAATATTTATCGCAATCAAATTGGTTACGTGCCTCAAGATGATATTATTCACGCAGATTTGACAGTAGAAGAAGTGTTGAGTTATGCCGCTAAATTACGCTTACCTCCCGATACAGATGTTAAGGAAGTAGTCACAAAAACTTTAGAAGATATTGAAATGACTCACCGCCGTACTGCTTTTGTAAAACAGCTTAGTGGCGGACAGCGCAAACGGGTTAGCATCGGAGTTGAACTGTTAGCAGATCCGAAACTTTTCTTTTTGGACGAACCGACTTCTGGGCTCGATCCGGGTTTGGACAAGAAGATGATGCAACTGTTGCGAAAGTTGGCAAGTCAAGGCCGGACGGTGATTCTGGTGACTCACGCGACGGCAAATATCACGATGTGCGATCGCATTGTGTTTATGGGCCGCGGCGGACGGCTTTGTTACTTCGGCCCGCCCATGGAAGCCCTGGATTTTTTCGATGTCAAAACAGGGGATTTTGCCGACATTTACAACGAATTAGAAACAGGAGAAACTAACGTTCAAAGCTGGGCGGAAAAGTTCCAGAAATCTCCCTACTATCAGCGCTATATTGTTAACCACTTCAGCACCGGCAACGCTAGTGGAAAAACGCCCGCTGCACCTCCCAAGCCCAAATCTCTATCTTTTATCAAACAACTTGTTTTGCTATCTCAGCGCTATTTTCAACTAATTTCCCGCGACTTAGTTAACTTAAGTTTAGCTCTTTTGACTGCGCCGATCGGGATTAGTTTGCTGCGGCTTGCCGTCAGGGATAAAGACCCGTTAATTGGCGCGCCGGAGCCAACTTTAGCACCTTTAGCAATGCGAGTTTTGTTTGTGTTTACCTGCGCGGCTATTTGGGTAGGATTGGCAACTTCCCTGCAAGAAATTGTCAAGGAATCTGCTATTTATTTGCGCGAACGTTTGGTTAATTTAGGATTATTTGCTTATTTGGGTTCCAAGGTTTTCATACTTTCCGGGTTAGCAGTATTGCAAACGCTGTTGATGGTAGGAGTGATTCTGATTGCTTTCAAATCCCCCGAACCGAGTTTGATTTCCTGGCTGGTGGGAGCAGCTATTACCACTTTTCTAACTTTAATGAGCTGCATCAGTCTCGGATTGCTGGTTTCGGCTATCGTCAAAAATGGCTCTCAAGCTAACAGTGCTTTACCTCTAATATTGCTACCTCAGATTATTTTCTCGGGAGTTTTGTTTAGGATGGAAGGTGTGGCGAGCAAGTTTTCTTGGTTGATGTTAAGTCGTTGGTCTGTGGGCGCTTACGGCTCTTTAGTTAATGTAAATTCCCTGGTTCCCGCGTCTACGACTTTGCCGGACGGGAGTACACTTCCTCAGCCGTTTGAGCCTACTCCTGTTTACGATCCGACGTGGCACAATCTGAGTTTAAATTGGGGGATTTTGTGCGTGCATATTTTCGTATATTTGATGTTGACTCTGTGGTTGCAGAAACGGAAAGATATTTTATAGCAGTTGACAGTTGACAGTTAAAAAGTTAATAACGTAGGGTGCGTCACCATGAATCATCTGCTCGAAAAAGTGAAAAATCTCACAGCGACGCACCTTTCACAGTTGACAGTTGACACTTGACAGTTTAAACCAAGAAGGGCTAAAGCCCAACAACGTCCGCGAATCTTTGTGAGAACCGCTATACAATTAGAAATCTGCACTTAGTTAATGCCAAAAATTTGAGGATTAAATGTTAGTTAAAACCAACGCCTTAGTAGAAATTCCTGCATCACCGGAAGTAGTCTTTGATTTTGTGGCATCACTATCGAATGTGCCAAAATCATTTCGCGGATTTGGTTTAATTCCAGCAATTATTAAAGCTGAAATGGCTGATGGTGGAGAAATGCGTGAAGGCGGTGTGCGTCAGATAAAACATTACGATGGATCGGTGATTGATGAAGAAATAATTACTTTCAAAAAGCCAGAAAGACAAACTTACCGATTGGTTAGAGGGTTTAAGTTTCCGATTTCTCTACTGATTGAGTCTGGTGGCGGAGATTGGAAGTTTACTACTACAGAAAAGGGGACTCGGATTGATTGGGAGTTTTACTTTATGCTGACTTCTCCGGTATTTTATCCGGTTGGGTTGTTGTTGGTTCAGGTTTTTATGCAAAAAGCTATGCAGCAGTGTTTAGACAATATTCAACAATCTTTGGCTAACCAAAGCGAAGGGATTGTATGAATTATTGGCTGATGAAGTCGGAACCGGATGTTTATAGTATTGCGGACTTGCGGCGTGACAAATTTTCGATTTGGGATGGCGTTCGTAACTATCAAGCGCGCAATTTTATGCGGCAAATGAGTTTGGGTGATTTAGTATTTTTTTACCATTCTAATACTAAAATTCCGGGCATTGTTGGGTTGGCGCGCGTGGTTGAAACTGGGATTGCTGACCCGACTCAGTTTGATGTGAATAGCGAGTATTATGATGCTAAATCGCAGCTTGATGCGCCTCGGTGGCAGACTGTGAAAGTTGAGTTTGTTGAAGAGTTTACTAAGTTAATATCTTTGGATGAACTGAAAGCAAAGTTTACTGCTGATGAGATTTTGGTGGTGAGGAAAGGTAATCGCTTGTCGGTGATGCCGGTGTCTGAAAGTGCGGCGCAGAAGATTTTTAAGGTGAGGTAGGAGAAAGGTGTTGATATTTGTCACAGGCAAGATGCCTGTGCCACAAAAAATCTTGTGGGGTGGGCTTCTAGCCCGTCACAGGCAAGATGCCTGTGCCACAAAAAATCTTGTG
>NZ_JAEQCE010000083.1:0-40062 GCF_020738665.1 Microcoleus sp. PH2017_08_TRC_O_A | reverse complement strand
CTGTGCCACAAAAAATCTTGTGGGGTGGGCTTCTAGCCCGCCCCTAATATTTGTCACAGGCAAGATGCCTGTGCCACAAAAAATCTTGTGGGGTGGGCTAGAAGCCCACCCCAATCTTTGTCACAGGCAAGATGCCTGTGCAACAAAAAATCTTGTGGGGTGGGCTTCTAGCCCGCCCCAATCTTTGTCACAGGCAAGATGTGGTATTGACCTCTTCCCTGGTTAAAGCTATTTTATATTAAGTTGTGATTGTACGAAGTAGTAGTATGATTCATAGAAATTTGAGTCAGGGAAGCAATCAGCAGTTGGGCGGGCAAGATGCCCATCCCAGCAACAAGTATCAATCTGTGATGAAGTCGGTTTCTAGGCTGGGCGGGCAAGATGCCCACCCCACCAACAAGTATCAATCTTTGGTGGAACCAAAGTTGAAAATTACTTATAGGAATTTACCTCATTGGGAGTTAGATGGATCGGTCTATTTCATTACTTTTAATACTTGGGAAAAGCTAGAATTGACTCCGGCAGCTCAACAAGTAGTTTTTAATGCTTGCAACTTTTTTGACAAAAAAAGGTATGAGGTGTTTTGCTTGGTTGTAATGCCAGATCATGTGCATATGTTAATTCAGCCTTTGCCAAAGTCGAAGGATAAATTTTGGTCGCTCAGCAGCATTATGCACAGTATGAAAAGCTACAGTTCTAAGCAAATTCCGAAGGTGATGAAGCATATCGGTACTGTCTGGCAAGATGAGCGACATGACCGAATAGTCAGAGATGAAGGAGAATTTGATGGTTTTTGGGAATATATCAGGCAAAATCCTGTCAAAGCTGGTCTTTGTTTGACTCCAGACGAATATCCTTTTTTCTGTCAAATATCTGAAGGTTAGTGTCTGTCCTTTTATTTGTCACAGGCAAGATGCCTGTGCCACAAGCACTTTCACAGGCAAGATGCCTGTGCCACAAAAAATCTTGTGGGGTGGGCTTCTAGCCCGCCCCTANNNNTTTGTCACAGGCAAGATGCCTGTGCCACAAGCACTTTCACAGGCAAGATGCCTGTGCCACAAAAAATCTTGTGGGGTGGGCTTCTAGCCCGCCCCTAATTTTAACAACTTCCTCAGATTCAATCCCCTAAAGACCTGCCGCACAAACCGCCGCTCCAATTAACCCGACATTGCCATTCAAAACCAGGCGAACTGGTATCATTTCTAATAGCGAATCCATCCGACCTTTGTGCGTAAAAGCTCGCATAAAACTGCCTTCTAGAATCAGTGGCAAAATCTTCGCAGCGATGCCGCCGGCTACGTACAAACCGCCGTAAGGTAGAAGTGAAACAGCCATATTTCCGGCCACCGCACCGTAAGCTTCTACAAACATTTGCATTGTTTGTTCCGAAAGCCGATCGCACTTTTGGAGTGCAGCCGCCGCAATTATCGCCCCCGGATCGACTGTTTTCTCGGTTTTACCGATTTCCGACTCCCATTGAGCGATCGCTTCCCCCACTTCGGCTGATTCAGGAGCAAACTTGCGATCGCGCAAAAACTGGTAAATTGAGACAATCCCTTGTCCCGAAACTACACGCTCGATCGATATTCTTTGAATGTTATGTTTTGCTAACAAATATTTTAGCAATTCAAACTCCAACTCCGAGCGAGGAGCAAAGTCACCGTGTCCCCCTTCCGAAGAAAAAACCCTGATCCCATTTGCTTCGGGAATTGCAAAACAATGTCCCAAACCTGTACCCGCACCAATCACAGCAATTGGATCGTGCTGGCTCGGTTTTCCTACTTGCAAGGTGTGTATATCTGTAGCTTCCAAACCACACACGCCGTAACCAACCGCTACAAAATCATTAATCAAACTAACACGGGAGATTCCTAATTCTTCTTCCAGACGCTTTGCATCCAGCAGCCAAGGCAAATTTGTCAGTTTGGCGCTGTTGTTGACTACTGGGCCTGCGATCGCAAAACAAGCTTTTTCAGGCTCCACTGCCAAATCGAGTTTAGTAGCAGCTTCCGTCAAAAACTGTTGAACTATCGGCACTAAATCGGGAAATTCCCCGCTCGGATAGCGAAACTCGTAAAGAGCATTCATTGCACCATCAGCAGTCCTTTCTACCAAGCGCAAAATTGTCTTAGTTCCGCCAATATCGCCCGCTAATAATAATGCCATAAACCTCCGATAAAACAGTTGACAGTTGACAGTTGACAGTTGACAGTATTGTCCACTGTTAAACCAATAATTTTCAGGTTGGATCCAGCGAAGCGTAGGTTCACTTCGTTGTACCTCACATCTTGCATGATTGTCAGGGTGCAAGATCTCAGTTCTACCCAACCTACTTATCACTATTAACAACTATAGATCCCTGACCCCGCGATCGAGAAACGGTTTGATTTGGCTACTATTTAGGGCTTGCTGAAAAAGTGTACGTAGTGGAAAAACGAGGCTACACAGCTTAAAAAATAGTAGGTTTATTGCTAAATTCCCAAATGCAAGCCAGAAACTAATAACTTTCATTGCAAGGGTTTTGAGCCTCTATAATCCTATAACTTGCACTTTTTTAAGCAAAAAAAGCTTAAACCCCTTATCTGGCAAGCTTTCTACTTTTATTCAGCAAGCCCTATTTAACTGTCAACTGTCAACTGTCAACTGTCAACTGTCAACTGTCAACTGTCAACCAAGGTGCAAGATCTCAGTTCTACCCAACCTACTTATCACTATTAACAACTATAGATCCCTGACCCCGCGATCGAGAAACGGTTTGATTTGGCTACTATTTAACTGTCAACTGTCAACTGTCAACTGTCAACTGTCAACTGTCAACTGTCAACTGCCAACCAAGCCCGTAGCACCTCGGCCACAGTCCAAGCTTGAGCCGTGCAGCCCCGGGGCGAGTGGGGGGCGTCGCCCTCAAAAATTTCGCCGAGACTGCCAACTCCGCCAGCAGTTATATGATGTGCCATCGGTTCCAGGAATTGGAGAGCTTGTGCTGGGTCTTTGTATACGTGCAAGTGCGCCAAGACAAACGGGCCGATCAGCCAGCCCCAAGCTGTGCCTTGGTGATAGGCGCTGTCGCGCTGCAATTGGTCGCCCTCATAGGCGCCGCGATACTGCGGGTGTTGTGGGGATAGGCTCCGCAGGCCGTGGGAAGTGAGCAGCCCCTGAGCGCAGGCGTCCACGACGGCGCGGCGCTGTACGGGCGTGAGTAACGGTGTATAACGGGTTTCCTGGCGCTTGCCCTCGTACCCAGGAATCGAGTCCAGGGGCAGGGAAACGGCGAATATTTGGTTGGGCCGCAGGGAAATGTCGTGTCCGTCGGGGCCGTCGAGAACGTCGTAGCAGTAACTGGTTGAGTCGTTCCAGAAGCGATCGAATCCGGTGGCGGTACGATCGCCCAACTGCTGATATTCATTGTGAGGCTTGCCCAGTTTTCGAGCAAAACTTGCCATAGCTTGCACGGCATTGTACCAAAGCGCGCTAAGTTCGATCGGCTTACCAATCCGAGGAGTCACCACCCAATCGCCGATTTTCGCGTCCATCCAAGTCAGTTGCACGCCGCTTTCCCCCGCGTAGACTAAACCGTCGTCAGGATCGACGCGGATGTTATACCGAGTTCCGTTTACGTGCCAATCCACAATCTCACATAGTGTCGGCCAGAGTTCGCTCAAAAGTTCGTCGTCTCCGGTGCAGTCGCAGTAAGCGCGAACAGCCTCAAAGTACCACAGCGTCGCGTCTGCGGTGTTGTATTCCGGAGCGCCCCCGGCATCGGGGAAGCGGTTTGGCAGCATTCCGCGATCGACATACCGTGCAAATGTTCGCAAAATCGATCGGGCAATTTCCCACCGCCCGGTACAGATTGTGAGGCCGGGCAGGGCGATCGTCGTATCGCGCCCCCAGTCGCTGAACCAGGGATATCCGGCGATAATCGTTTTACCCTCGGGTTCCTTTGGTAGCGGGCGGTTGACGATAAATTGGTCGGCTGCTAGCACTAAGTGATTAATCCAGTCTGGAGATTCGCTGATTTTTGAGCAGTTTTGCAGCAGTTGTTGGTCATAAGTGTGGCGCACTTCTAAAGCTGTACCGCCGTTGAGTTCGGGATTTTTGTCGGTGCTGGCTATCAATGTGAGAGAACTTCCCGGTGCGATCGCAAAATGGAAAGTTGCCGCGTGCAGGTGATCTTCGCAGCAGTCCAACCCGCGCCGCTGTTCGGCTGCCAAATTAAATCCGTAGTGCCAATTGTATAAGGGCGTAGAAACTCGAAATTTAGCCTCTGGAGTAGCATCTGTCAGCAGGTACAGGGGTGCGGCTCCGTCAAAAGCCGTCACGCAAACCCCTTGTGTCAAAGTTTCCAGACTCACAGGCCAGTCGCCCGCACTTGTCATGTGGTGGTAGTCGCGGTGGTTGACTAAGGCTTTGACTGCGATCGCGATCGGTTGTGAGGCGCGGTGCAAGCGGTATTGAATATATGTTGTGTTAGCACCTTGCTGCATCCAAATCCGCTTTTCGAGGATAGCGTCGGCGAGGGCATACCTCCACACAGGCGTCGTACCTTCGAGGTGGAAGCTTTCGATGCAGTTGTAGCCGTGGGGTTCGATCGTACTGTCGGCCCAGCGGTTGGTATAAAGCGGGTAGGCGCGATCGGCATACACGGCCGTCTCGTCCAGCTTGGCGAGCATCAAAGTCCGTGCCAGCGGGGGTTTGAGGGCTGCCACCAGCAGCCCGTGATAGCGGCGAGTGAGGAGATTTGCGATCGTCCCGCTAGCGTAACCCCCGATTCCGTTTGTCACCAACCACTCGCGAGACTCCGCCGAGTCAAGATTGCAGCAGATTTCCCGTCCAAAAGCAATAACCATAGAATACACGCTCGCGCTGATTTGCTATCTACCTTTAGATATATTTTAGACCTTATATAAAAAACCAGAAATATTAACTCTTGCAGTTGACCAAGAATGGCGATCGCTAAGGGTGCAGATTCATGGTCTAATTTATACATAACGAACCGCTACTTTTGCCCCAGCGATAATTCTAACCGTTACTCTGTCTGGAGTTAGTTGTTTGTAATTTTAAGTAATATTACCATCTACACAGGCGCTCTCACCTTAAGAACACAGCATTTGATTGCGTCCCAAGGGCGATCGGACAACCCACCTATTTTATAAGGAGAACCACTCAAAGTGAAGATAGGAGCAAATTACCTCGGCAACAACCAATGTGAGTTTACAGTTTGGGCGCCCACAATCAAACAAATAGCAGTCCAAATTGTTTCCCCAGAACCACGCCAGATACCCATGCAACAATCCGCAGAAGGTTATTGGCAAACCACAGCTACAGACATCGCACCCGGAACCCTTTACACCTACCAACTCGAAGGAAAAACCGACCGACCCGACCCAGCCTCAAAATATCAACCCCAAGGCGTCCACACCCCATCCCAAGTAATAGATGAAAACGCCTTTGCTTGGAAAGACAAAAATTGGCAAGGCGTGCCGCTGTCGGAAATGATTATCTACGAACTGCACGTCGGCACATTCACCCAAGCCGGAACATTTGAAGCAATAATTCCCCAACTCAAAAAACTCACAGAATTGGGGATCAACGCCATCGAAATTATGCCAGTCGCCCAATTTCCCGGCGATCGAAACTGGGGATACGACGGCGTATATCCCTACGCCGTTCAAAACTCCTACGGCGGCCCCGAAGGCTTCAAAAAACTTATCAACGCCTGCCACGAACACGGCATCTCAGTAATACTCGATGTCGTTTACAACCACCTCGGCCCCGAAGGAAACTACCTCCGCGACTTCGGCCCCTACTTTACCTCAAAATACGGCTCGATTTGGGGAGACCCCCTCAACTTCGACGACGCCTACAGCGACGGCGTGCGGAACTACTTTATTCAAAATGCCCTCTACTGGTTTCGAGACTATCACATCGATGGTCTGAGATTAGATGCAATTCAAGCAATATTTGAAGTAGGTGCCAGACCATTTTTGCAAGAACTCTCCGACGCCACCGCCGAGATTTCCCAAGAAATCGGAAGGAAACTTTACTTAATCGCAGAAAGTGACTTAAACGATGTCCGCACAGTACGTCCCAAAGAACTCGGCGGTTTCGGATTAGACGCCCAGTGGTGCGACGATTTCCACCACGCACTGCACGCCTTGCTTACCGGAGAAAATGACCGCTACTACCAAGACTTTGGCAAGTGCGAACACCTAGAAAAATCCTTCAAAGAAAGCTTTGTTTACTCCGGCCAGTATGCACCTCACAGAAAGCGAAAACACGGCAATTCTGTCAAAGATGAACCGGGCGAGAAATTTCTGGTATTTTCCCAAACCCACGACCAAATCGGCAACCGGATTTTAGGAGACAGACTCTCGCAAATAGTTGACTTTGAAGCACTAAAACTTGCAGCAGCTACAGTTTTGATTTCTCCCTACATTCCTTTCTTGTTTATGGGAGAAGAGTACGGAGAAACAGCGCCGTTTTTCTACTTTGTTTCCCACTCAGATCCTGACTTAATTGAAGCGATTCGCAAGGACAAGCAACAAGAATTTAAAGCTTTTGAAGACAGAGGCGAATTTCAAGACCCCCAAAGTCCTGAGAGTTTCCAAAAGTGCAAGTTAAACTGGGAAAAATCAACAGCAGGAAAACACAAAATCCTCTGGGAATGGCACCAGCATTTGATTCAACTGCGGCGAACAATTCCCGCCCTGAAAAAACTCGACAAAAAAAATCTAGAAGTTTCCAGTATTGAAGCAGAAAAAATCTTGTTTCTTCGTCGGTGGACAGATAACAGCCAGATATTCTGCATCCTGAACTTCAACAAGCAAGAGGTCGCTGTTACGACCGCACTTCCCCAAGGCAATGGTCACAAAATTTTAGACTCTGCTGATGTAAAATGGATGGGTTCAGGTTCTAGCTTGCCGGAAAATATCAATTCTAAGCAAGAATTGAGTGTTAAACCGCATAGTTTTGCACTCTACCAATATAACCAATTAAACCAAGAGGGCTAAAGCCCAACAACGTACCCGATCTTTCAGAGAACCGCTATAACTCGCGTCCAGCCACTGTTTGCGTAATTTCTGTCAACTACCCGATCGACTAATCAATCAGGAGTAAAATCAAGATGATGAGAATTCCCACAACCACTTATCGGATTCAATTTCATGCAGGTTTTAACTTTGAAGCCGCCAAACAAATCCTCAGCTATCTCGAAGAATTAGGAATTACCGACCTTTACGCCTCACCGATATTCAAAGCCAGAAAAGGCAGCAGTCATGGATACGATGTGGTTGACTCAAATCAAATCAATCCTGAATTGGGAACATCAGAAAACTTTGAAGCCCTCACCTACGAAATCAAGAAACTGAACATGGGATGGCTGCAAGATATTGTTCCGAACCACATGGCTTACGACACTCAAAATTTGTTGCTGTTAGACGTATTAGAACACGGGCCGGATTCCGACTATTTCGATTACTTCGATATTGAATGGAATCACGCTTACGAACATCTCAGAGGTCGAGTGCTGGCTCCGCTGCTGGGCAATTTTTATGGCGAGTGTCTGGAAAATGGCGAGATTCAACTCAAATACAGCGAAATTGGGCTAACTATCAATTACTACAGCTTACAATTGCCTGTAAAAATTGAATCTTATGCTAGTTTTATCGGTCATAATTTGGGGCATTTAGGCAGGGAATTAGGCAGGCGCCATCCAGATTTTATCAAGTTTTTGGGAATTCTTTATCTAATTAAGAATACACCTTCTGAAGCTAAAGGTAAAGCCAGATACGATCAGATAGCTTTTGTCAAAGGGCTGCTGTGGGAACTCTACAATCAAAATCCCATCGTCCAGGAATTTATCGATGAAAATATCAATTTCTTTAACGGAGAAAAAGGCAATCCAGAAAGCTTTAATTTGTTAGATAGTTTACTCTCGGAGCAATTTTATCGTCTCTCTTTCTGGAAAGTGGGTGCCGAAGAAATCAACTACCGCAGGTTTTTTACTGTCAACGAACTGATTTCGGTAAAAGTTGAAGAGATTAAAGTTTTCCATAAAAACCACGCTCTGATATTCGACATGGTGGACGAGGGAAAGTTTACCGGATTGAGAATCGACCACATCGACGGACTGTACGACCCCACAGAATATTTGAAACGGCTCCGCGAGAGAGTTGGAGACACTTACATTACTGTGGAAAAGATTCTGGAACACGAGGAAGATTTGCCGTCCTATTGGCCGATTGAGGGAACCAGTGGATACGACTTTTTGAACTACGTAAACGGCGTTTTTTGTCGGTGCGATCGCGAACAGCAATTTAGCGAAATCTATCAGAGATTTACTCGATTAAATGTTCCTTACGAACAGTTGTTTTTAGATAAAAAAGGGCTGATTGTTGAGAAAAATTTGGCGGGAGATGTAGACAATCTGGCTCAGCTTTTGAAGAATATTTCCGGTCAATCCCGACAGGGAAATGACTTTACTCGTCCGGGTTTGGAAAAAGCGCTGGCTGCGGTTTTGACGATTTTTCCAGTGTACAGAACTTACATTAATCAAGACGGTTTGCGAGAGTCCGATCGCATTTACGTCAAATATGCGATCGCCCACGCCAAAGAATTAGTACCGCGACTCCTCAAAGAACTGAAATTTATCGAAACGCTGCTGTTGCTGGAAGAAGAAGAAACCCTCACAACCGAACAAAAAGAGGAGCGCAGGCACTTTGTCATGAAACTCCAGCAGTTGACAAGCCCCCTGATGGCCAAAGGCGTTGAAGACACGTTGCTATACGTCTACTATCGCTTTTTATCCCTCAACGAAGTCGGAGGAAACCCCAGTCACTTCGGCGTTTCGCTGGCGGATTTTCACGAGTTCAACAAGCAGCAGCAAGTAGCTTGGCCGCACAAAATGAATGCTACAGCTACCCACGATACCAAACGCGGCGAAGATGTGCGAGCGAGACTTAATGTTTTGTCAGAAATTCCTGAGGAATGGGAACAGCAAGTCAGGTCTTGGAGAGAGGTAAACTCATCTAAGAAAGTTAACTTTGTCAATCGCATGGTTCCCGATACCAATGACGAATACTTCTTGTACCAAACTCTGCTTGGCAGTTTTCCATTTGAGGAAATTGAAAACACTGATTATGTTACTCGCGTCAAAGATTATGCGATCAAAGCTGTCCGCGAAGCCAAAGTTTATACAGCTTGGCTGAGACCTGACAACGACTACGAAACTGGGTTTATGACCTTTATCGATAGCGTTCTCGAACCTTCAGAACAAAATCAGTTTTTCAAGAAATTTCTACCTTTCTGGAAAAAAGTAGCTGATTACGGAATTTTCAATTCTTTATCTCAAACGCTGCTAAAAATTACGGCACCTGGGGTTCCCGACATTTATCAAGGCACGGAATTTTGGGATTTAAGCCACGTCGATCCGGACAACCGCCGTCCAGTGGATTTCGATCGCCGAATCGAGGTTTTGCGGGAAATTAAACAGCAAGCTGAGACGGATATTTTGCAACTGGTTGAAGATTTGATTGCGACGCGGGAAGATGCTAGAATTAAGTTGTTTTTGACGGCAAGAGTCCTAGAAGCTAGAAAAAAATACTTGCAAGTTTTTCAATCTGGCGATTATCAACCACTGCACGCAGTTGGCACTTTTAAAGATAACGTGATTGCTTTTGCTCGCAGATTTGAAGATACTACTGTTATTGCGATCGCTCCTCGATACTTGACGGGAATTGTGAAACCGGAAGAAATGCCGATCGGCAAACAAGTCTGGAAAGATACTAATCTGGAATTGTCGGAGCAAATGCCGTCGGTTTGGAAGGATGCGATTACCAATCAGCCTGTTGAAAGTAACGGTAAGCTGGCCATTGGTGATGCTCTCAGCTACTTTCCCGCAGCTTTGTTGATTAGTCAGTAGTCAGTTGACAGTTGACAGTTGACAGTTGACAGTTGTCAGTTGACAGTTGACAGTTGACAGTTGACAGTTGTGCTGTTCCCGATCGCTAACGTTATTATTCAATACGGTTCAGTTAAGATTGTCCGAAGAGAGGAACGAAGCAAACAAGAGTGTCTATTTGTGATTGATTTTCCCTGTTATAGCCTTTCTCAAAGATATGAGGTATGACTGACAGCTTCTATAGCCGTTAGACTAAGAGGGCTGAAGCCCAACTACGTACCTCACCTTTCTCATAAAGGCTATATAATCTCTTATCTGAACTGTATTGCGTTATTATTCATTATGTCAGTAGTCATTAGGCGAATTGGTTGTTTATAGCGACGGCGATAGGTTGAGATCTGTCGCTGTCGGTCGTGAATTATAAAAAATATGAAACAAATTCTCAGCATTATTTTTGTTTTGAGTGCGTGTTTGAGTCCTCTGACTGTGCCGGTGATGGTGCAACCTAGTTGGGCACAAAGTCAAGATGCACAGAGTGAAGAACTTCTGAAACTGATAGAGGAAGCAGATCGACTGCAAAAGCAAGAAAAATACCAACAGGCGATCGAAATATGGCAGCAAATTTTAGCCACTGCACAAAAACTTAAAAATAGAGAACTTGAAGGCATAGCACTCAATGCTATTGGTCTTAATTACTACATTAGTTCTAGGCTGGAAGAAGCTTTGAAATACTTTAACCAAGCTTTGCCGATCGCCCGAGAAGTCGGCGATCGCTCTGAGGAAGCTGATATTTTGGATAGTATTGGTTCAGTATACCAGACTATGGGACAGCCGCCTGAAGCTTTGAAATACTATAACCAAGCTTTGGCAATTGCGCGACAAATAGGCGATCGCACGCTGGAAGCTAGTATTTTGGAGAATATCAAAGAAGTCAACAAAACCAATGAATAAGTCACAGTTCACCAAGAATAATGGGTTTAAATCCTCCTCCTTCGAGGGGGAAATAAAACAAAATTATTCACTGTTTCATTCCTCGGAGTTCTAGGTAGAGGTCGATCTCAAACTGTCAACTGTCAACTGTCAACTATCAACTGTCAACTGTTGAAACTCTCCCCCACAAAGCCAATCCGCCACCCCTTCCCCTCGCAGCAATTATCCCATCTTCTACCAGAAAATATGCAAAAAATGCCTGCTTCCCCACACTCAAGCTAAAAAATTCCGCCTCCCGCGCTTCACCGCCGCGAATAAATCCTTGATACAGGGTTTTACCCAACAATTTCACCCTAATTCTGGTAAAATCAAATGCTAAAATATTCTGATTACCCAAAAACTTGGTCGGCCCGGAAAGAGTTAATTCGATCGCCCCAACGAGCACTGAATTCTCCACTCTGCCCGTTTCACTAGGCTTTTCGCCTTCAGCAACAGGTTCAACTGAGTAAGCAATTTGAATTTTCGCCACCCATTCGGGGATGTAACGTCCGGCGCCTAACACAATTCCCGCTTTTTGTCGAGTCTTTTTCGTGCCAGTTATAAAGCACAAGCGCCAATTACCGGTTAGTTGCTCGAAGGAATAGCGAGTTTTAGTTTTTTTGGCGTTTTTCTCCGCTTCTAAGAGGGCTGCGACTACGGCGGTGGAAGATGGTTTAGGATTGGATATGGCGGCTTGTTCTAGAATTGATATGTTTTCCATTTAACTAACAATAATATAGGAAGGTTCGTTTTCTATTGGATTTTTTTGAGGTAATGAACCGCAGAGGCCGCAGAGGGCGCAGAGGGAGAGGGAAAGAGAGGGGTTTGTAATAATATTAGGGGATGTAGGTAGCGGAGAACAACATGGTGACGATCGCCCCCACGGACACAGAAATCATTATCATCGGTAGCGGAATTGGTGGGTTGAGTTGCGGTGCAATGCTTGCCAGTTATGGCTTTGACGTGATTGTCTGCGAAAGTCATTCGATCGCGGGCGGGGCAGCCCACGGGTTCAAACGGGACGGATTTACCTTCGATTCCGGGCCATCTTTGTACTCAGGATTATCCTACAGCCCCTCTGCGAATCCGCTGCGACAAGTTCTCGATGCGATCGGCGAAAAACTTCCCTGCATCACTTACGATACTTGGGGTTGCTGTTTGCCCGAAGGCGATTTCGACACATCCGTAGGCGCGAGTCAATTTGGTGAAGTGCTTTTCAAACTGCGCGGAAGCGAAGCAGCAGCCGAATGGCAAAAACTCCAGCGAGTGATGGAACCCTACGCCAAAGCTGCCACAGCCTTACCCTCACTGGCTTTGCGCTTCGATTGGGGCGCTGCGTTTACCCTCGGCAAATTTGCACCGGCTTTCCTGCAAAGTGCTGGAGATGCGATCGCCCTTGCAGGCCCTTTCAGCCGGATTATGGACGCAAATGTCAAAGATCCGTTTGTGAAAAATTGGCTGAACCTGTTGTGTTTCCTGCTGTCTGGACTTCCCGCTGACGGCACGATCGCAGCCGAAGTCGCTTTCATGTTCGCCGACTGGTATCGCCCCAATGCCGTTTTGGATTATCCGATCGGCGGTAGTGGAGCCCTTGTTGATGCCCTGGTACGCGGTTTAGAGCGCCACGGAGGGCAGTTGCTGTTAAATTCCCACGTTGCAGAGGTTTTGGTGGAAAACAACCGGGCGGCGGGTGTGCGGTTGCGATCGGGTAAAATTATTCGATCGCACAAAGCTGTCGTTTCCAACGCCTCGGTTTGGGATACGCTGAAACTTTTGCCGGAAAACTCTATCCCCAAACGGTTTCGCCAACAGCGACAGGCGACTCCCGAATGCGATAGTTTTATGCACTTGCATCTGGGAATTGATGCTGCGGAAGTGCGATCGGACTTAGCCTGTCACTATATCTTCGTCAAGGACTGGGATCTGGGAGTTTCCGCGCCTCAAAACGTCGTCCTGGTCTCGATTCCCTCCCTCCTCGACCCCCACCTCGCACCGGACGGGAAACACGTCATTCACGCCTACACGCCCGGAAATGAGCCCTACGATTTATGGCAAAAGCTCGATCGCGCCAGCGAAGAATACAAACAGCAAAAGCAAGCGCGCGCCGAGGTGATGTGGCAAGCATTAGAGAGAATTATCCCCGATATTCGATCGCGCTGCGAAGTCACATTAGTTGGAACACCGCTAACCCACGAACGGTTTTTGCGGAGAAATCGGGGCTCCTACGGGCCGGGAATTCGCGCCGGTACAGGCTTGTTTCCAGGGCCGGGAACTCCTTTGGCGGGTCTGTTTTGCTGCGGAGATTCCACGTTTCCGGGTATCGGTTTGCCCGCTGTTGCTGCTAGCGGGGCGATCGCAGCCAATACGATCGCACCCCTGCACAAACATTTAGAAATGCTGCGGGATCTCGGTCTAAAATCTTAGACTTATTGCATGAAATATTGCAAATAAACGTACATAGGTTCGATCGTTCGGACTTTAGTCCGCATCCAAATCAGAGGACTAAAGTCCTTACTACAAACCAGATAACAAATTAGGTTCGATCGTTCGGAATGCGAGTCTGCATCAAAATCAGAGAGGACTAAAGTCCTTACTACAAACCAGATAACAAATAGGTTCGATCGTTCGGAATGCGAGTCCGCATCAAAATTAGAGAGGACTAAAGTCCTTACTACGAACCTATTTGTTGTGTCCTGTATTTTCCCAAATGCGATCGCACATTCTTGTGCCCGGATTTGCGATCGGCCGATTATCAAAAATTGGCACAAAACTTTGATACTATCGGTCAAATACGACCAACATCTGTCAGCATAGAAATACATAGCTCGATCGATCGCAAAAAGAGGCCACCGTGCAACCCGTAGACTTTACAACATTAACCGCAGCTTGCAGCGAACTGCGAACCCAATGGCTGCCAGCGCGCTTAGAACAAGTCTACCAGCGCGATCGATTCACAGTGTCCCTGGCCCTGCGAACCATGAACCAACGCGGCTGGATAGACATTTCATCCCATCCAGCAGCCGCCCGCATCTGCGTCGGCGACTCCCCGCCCCGAATTCCCGACACCTTCACCTTCAGCGAACAACTGCGACACCAACTCAGCGGTTTAGCCTTAGTTTCCATCGCCCCCGTGTCTCCTTGGGAAAGAGTCATCGACTTGCAATTCGCCAAACGCCCCGGCGAACACGCCCTCTGGCATCTCTACGCCGAAATCATGGGTAAGTACAGCAATGTTATCCTCACCGCCGAAGACAATCTCGTTGTCACCTGCGCCCACCAAGTCAGCGCCAAACAGTCCAGCGTGCGTCCCATCCAAACCGGGCAACCCTACGAATTGCCCCCGTCTTTGACGGATGCAGTGCCAAGTGCGATCGAATCTCTCGATCGCTGGAAAGAACGAATTAGCCTGGTTCCCGGGCAATTAAAGACCAATCTGTTGAAGAATTACCGAGGGTTGAGTAAAGTCTTAGTTGTATCGATGATTCGATCGGCAAATCTCGACCCCGAACAATCCACCGACAGCCTAAATCCCCACCAATGGCAGCAACTATTTCATCGCTGGCTGTACTGGTTGCAATGTCTAGAAAACTCCAAATTTCAACCAAGTTTTACCCCCGAAGGCTACAGCGTCATCGACTGGCCAAAACCAGACGAAAAAGAAACAAATCCCGAAAACAAATCTAATTCCCCTCTTCCTTCTTCCTTCTATTCAGAAGCTGAATCTGCCAACGAATCTAACTCCACTCTTCCTTCTTCCTTCTTGCCTCTTCCTTCTTCCTTCTCTTCCGTTCAACAATTACTCAACAGTTACTACACAGGCGAAATCAACCAACAAGTATTTGCCCAACTGCGGCATCAACTAACCCAAAAACTCAACAACGTCCTAGCAAAACTGCGCCTCAAAGCCAACACATTTAAAGAACGCTTGCAGCAATCAGCAGATGCAGACACTCACAAATCCCAAGCCGACTTGTTAATGGCAAACTTGCAGCATTGGAAACCGGGAATGAAATCAATTTCTCTCCCAGACTTTGAAACCGAAAAACCAGTAATTATTCCACTAAACGTGGAAAAAAACGCCGTTCAAAACGCTCAAGCAATTTACAAAAAACACCAAAAACTTAAAAGAGCTCGCATTGCAGTAGAACCGTTGTTAGCAGCAGTACAAGAAGAAATCGACTATTTAGAACAAGTCGAAGCCGCACTTTCGGTATTAGAAGCCTACCGCAACACCCAAGATTTGCAAACCCTCGCCGAAATCCGCGAAGAACTGATTCAGCAAAAATATCTAGTTGTATCAGATTACCGTGGCAGTGACAAAAATGCTGCGATCGAATTTCACCGCTACCAAACCCCCAGCGGCTTTGAACTATTAATCGGGCGCAACAACCGCCAAAACGACCAACTCACCTTTCGTACAGCCAACGACTACGATTTATGGTTTCACACCCTAGAGATTCCCGGAAGTCACGCCTTGCTGCGCCTCACACCCGGTACAGTTGCTGAAGAAACCGATTTGCAATTTGCGGCAGACATGACTGCATACTACAGTCGCGCCCGCCACAGCGAACAAGTTCCGGTGGTTTATACAGAACCGAAATATGTGTACAAGCCGAAGGGTGCGAAGCCTGGTATGGTTGTGTACAAGCAAGAGCGAATTGTCTGGGGTCGGCCGCAGCAAGCCCCGGCAGGTTCGTAGTGAGGATTTCACTCCGCATCCAATAACAGAGGACTGAAGTCCGAACGATCAAACATAAAAATCTGTCTCCAATGTAACGTTTTATTGCAAAAAATAAATTTTCTTGCTAAAATACCGCTGAAGAGGGATGATATTGCTCTTGTAACCCGCTGCAAAGAAACGTGCAACTTGGGTTTCCTCACTGTGAGAAAAACACTGTGGGAAAAAACACAACGGATTTAACTTTTTGTGCAGACCAGCTTTTGCTAAAGCTGGTCGTTTCTGTTTAAACTTAGAACTACAAGACGACTTATTCCATAAATCTTTGCTGGATCCGGCAACCGCAGATGTCAGGCAGATGAACACGGATTAACGCAGATGCTTTTTAAGAGAGGAAAGTGAATGAATGCAATTGCTCGTCTCACCTCTGATTGTACAAATTTTCTGTAATTTACGATCGTTTTTCCTCTTGCACTGATTCCCAGACTATCTAGAAATTCATCTGCGTTAATCTGCGTCAATCTGCTTTAAATCTGCGGTTTTCGTATTACTCAAAAATTTATACAATAAGTCTAAACTACAATTAGTTAGTGCGATCGATCGCTTCTTCTGAAAAATTCGCCCTAAAAAAGAACTATTACCTATTGACTTTGCTCAACTTCCGGGGTATATTTTAGATAATGGAAGTGGTGACTTAAAATTTAATTTTGCCAGTATTTCCATTATCTAATTATACTTGATTGAATGCTCGCAGTCAAGGTGTGAACCCTAAAAAAAAAAGGCAATTTTTTTTAATACAATCAATTAAAATTAATCTGACCCACAACTAATTCTCCCTTAGCATGAATAAATTATCAATAAGTCCGATCGCCCGAATATTCTAAAATTCAAACCTACGATCGAATGAGAAGAAAGACCAATGCCTTACACCACCAGCCTTGAGCGCATCGGAATTGCACCCTACAACCACAATGAACAAGTCTCCGATCAGAATTCTGCTAGTAGAAGATGATACATTACTGAGTGCGACACTGGCAAAGGTGTTGGAAGCAAATGACTACACGATCGATCGCGCCAGCGACGGACAAGCGGGCTTAGACTTGGCAACATTGATTGAGTATGACCTGATTTTGCTCGACGTGCAGGTTCCAAAACTAGATGGGATTAGTCTGTGCCGGCAACTGCGATCGCAAAACTACCGCAAACCGATCCTGTTACTGACAGCAAACGATTCAGATGCCGATGTGGTAGCAGGGTTCGACGCCGGAGCCGATGATTACATCAACAAGCCTTGCGGTACGGAAGTATTGCTAGCAAGAATCCGCACATTATTGCGGCGCTCTAAAGCAGTTTCTCCTGGGAGTTTTGCTAAAGACTCATCCACTACATTGACTTGGGGAAATCTTTGTTTAGACATGGATTCAGGGCGAGTAACCTTTGGCGAACAACTTATTTCACTGACAGCCAAAGAATACAACCTGCTGGAATTGTTTATGCGAAATCCCGATCGCATCTTCAGCCGCAGCGCCATTCTCGATCGCCTGTGGGGATTTGACGATGTACCAACCGATCGCGCCATAAACACTCATATTAAGGATATCCGAAAAAAACTCAAAGCAGGCGGCTTGACTGAAGAAATGATCGAAACAGTTTATGGCATGGGCTATCGACTCAAGCGAAGTCCCCAATCCGCACCGCTGCTTTCAAACAATTCTAGCACCAACAGCACCAACAAACAGAAATCTCGCGCTGGAGATCCGTCTGCGATTGACAAAGTGCTAGAGCGGTTTCGAGGAGTATTTCAGCAACAAATTGCCGTCTTGTCGGAAGCAAAAACCGCTATGATTGCCGGAAATTTGGAACTCGAATTATATCGAGCGGCCAAGCATGAAGCGCATAAATTAGCAGGCTCTATGGCATCCTTTGGGTATCCAGAAGGATCGAAATTAGCGCGATCGGCAGAGCATTTACTAATCTCCGTTAGCCCAGTCAACGCCTGTGGTGTTCTTCGCCCTTTCACTGCTGAAGAAATCACACGATTTTCGGAAGTAGTGACAGGATTAGAGCAGGAATTAGCCAAACCAACAGTTACGTCAACCAATTCACCAGTGCCTACCGCGGTATGTCATCGAGTGCTAGTAGTTGACGATGATACTGCTTTGACGGAATCCTTAAAAGCAGAATCCGAAACTTGGAAAATTCGGATGAAAATTGCTCCGAATGTCGCTGCTGCCCGATCGCGCTTGGCTATGTCAATGCCCGATCTGATTTTAATAGATTTAAGCTTTCCCGACACAGAAGAAGATGGATTGACGCTGCTGCGAGAACTCAACGAGCGATCGCCCAACCTGCCCGTAATTGTATTTACAGGGCGCGACAGTTTGGGCGATCGGCTAGCAGTATCTCGCCTAGGTGCCAAACAATTTTTACACAAACCTGCCACCACCGACCAAATTTTTCAAGCCATATCCCGTATCTTAACCAAAACTAAAGCCCCGCAAGCCAAAGTATTAATTGTTGATGACGATCCTGCCATTTTAGCTCACTTATCTGCACTGCTAATACCTTGGGGTTTGCACGTGATAAAATTAACCGATCCTCAAGGATTTTGGGAGGTGCTGGTTACAACTTCGCCCAACTTAGTCATACTCGATTTGGAGATGCCACAAATTAGCGGGCTAGAGTTGTGCCAGGTGGTGCGGCAGGATACGCAGTGGGGAGATTTGCCAATCTTAGTTGTAACTGCTCACACCGATGCAGATTCCCTCAGCCAAGCCTTTGTAGCCGGAGCCGATGACTTCATTACCAAACCAGTTCTAGGGCCAGAATTAGTGACGCGGGTACTCAGCCGCATCAAGCGCACCAATCCGCGCCTCAAGCAGAGAAATACTTAAACTTAGTGACATCTCCCACACTAATCCGAAGCGGATATAGTGTGGGCTTCCAAGACAATCCGGCTATCGCTTAGGAGGCTCTTGGCTTTAAGAACGGAATGCCCTACCGCTCTATTTTTTATATTTACCGCTGCATTATGGTCACGATCTAGCTCACATCCACACGAGCAACTGTGCCAACGAATATGCAGCTTTTTTGGTACTTTCTCGCCACAATTAGAACAATCTTGTGAAGTATTATAGGCACTTACTGGAACAACCAACAAACCAGCATTTTCGGCTTTGTTTGTTAGAATCGACAGAAAGCTTGACCACCCAGCGTCCAACACAGATTTAGCTAATTTTGTACGAGCTAGACCTTTGACGTTTAAATCCTCGTGTGCGATAACGTCATATTTTAATAGCAGCTTGCTTGCTGTTTTGAAATGGAAATCTTTACGCCTATCAGCTACTTTTTTGTGGCACTTCCCTAACTGTTTAACGGCCTTCTTCCTTCGGTTGCTACCTTTCTTGCGACGTGAGACTCGTTTTTGAGCGACTCGTAGACGCTTTTGAGCTTTGCGGTAGTATTGAGGAATCGCGACTGTTTCGCCCTCAGAGGTTGTTAAAAATTCCTTCAGCCCTACATCAATGCCTGTTATTGAATTAGGATTGAAGTCCGGCTTTATCTCTGGAACGGCTTTATCTTCTAATGAAAGCGTCAGGTAGTAGCCATCCGCTTTCTTAGTTACAGATGCGGTTTTGATTTTATACCCATCCGGGATAGGACGATGCAAAACAACTTTAACTTTACCAAACATTGGCAAGCTAATTGAGTAATCTTGCAAGCACCCATCCTTCATCTGTGGATAAGTAAAAGTGCGATAACGACTCCGCGATTTGAAACGAGGTTTGCCACTACGTTTCCCGTTGCTGTCACCCTTCAAAAAACGATCAAAGGTTGTCTTAACTCGCTTGACTATATCTTGAAGGACTTGCGAGTAAATCTCGCCATACCAAGGATGCGTTTTCTTAAGCTGAGGTAACGTTTTCTTCTGTGAATAATAATCAGGATTGTCTCGCAGTTCAGGCAAGTAGCAGACGAGAGGACAGGCATTAACAGGAGAACGATTTTGTTCGTACCAGTTGAATCTATCAGCCAACAGATAGTTGTACTGCGAACACAGCATTGACAACCATCTGTCTAGCTCTACTACCTGTTGTTTGGTTGGACGTAGTTTATACTGATATGCCGTTCTCATGATTACCCTCCTTGACAATTATGATATCATAATTGTGTTCGCGTTAACAACACACCCAATGAAAGATAAGAATCTTCACATTCGATTGTCGGAAAAGCGTCTCAATAAACTGAGGGCAGTCGCGACAGCGAGAGAGCAGACTATCACCCAGATGATAGAGATGTGGATCGATCGACTCTCCCTGACATTTAATGACTGACTCCGTACCTCCGTCAGTCGCGCATTCATCCCACACTGATTTATCAGGGGTACTCGGCGATGCCTCGATTAATCCCCCTCTAAATTCAGTGTGGGGTTTCTGCTGTTCTAGCTAAAACCATTCATTCTAACATTTTTCGACTTTCTCAGTAATACCAACATGAAAAAATCATGCAACATTATTAGTAGGGTAAACGAGTGTTGACAATTCACCAGAAATAATTGCTTGAAAGCCTCTGGGTTTGGCGTATAAATTAAAAGAAGAGCATTCATTACTCCAATCCTCGGACTGACCGGAAGAGGTTGCTGTCAACAGTCAACAGTCAACTGTCAACTGAATGAACTAGACTTACCTAGATGCTACAAACAAGGGGCGAATGGTTATATTTTGAAACAAATGGGGATCTCTACTTTGACCGAGACGATACACACTTTATTTCGATATTGGTTTGAATTTTCAATTTTACCAAAATTATCATAATCTGATTTTATTTATCACCACTTTCAAAAACATTAAATAGTATGGAAGACATCGACAAAACTAAAGACGAACTGATTGCTGAATTAGAGTTGTTGCGCTCAGAAGTGGCGGCTCTCCAGCAGGCTGGACGATCGCAATCCGCAACTGGGCTACCACCGACAGCATCGGCAGTGCCAACCTTAACCCTCCCGGACTCTCTGGGTTTGGCCACCCGCCCTGAAGCAACTGGCCAATACACGATTCTGTTCGTAGACGACTCAGAAGTCGATCGCGCTACCTACCGCCGATTTTTGTTGCAAGATAGCGATCGCACCTACAATATTGTCGAATTTGATAACGGTGAAGATGCGCTGCAATGGTGCCAGCACCAGATCCCAGATATTTTGCTACTAGATTACTATTTACCCGATATAGATGGGTTAGAGTTGTTGGAGGAACTGCTGCAACAGACTGGGCGAAATACGCTTCCTGCGATCGTGCTTACAGGGCAGGGAAATCTACAAATGGCCGTTGATTTACTCAAAAGCGGCGCTCAGGATTATTTACAAAAAAGCCAGATTACCCCAGAAGTTTTGCAGCGTTCCATTAGCTATGTTCTGCGACACAGCCAACTGATGAGAGAACGGGAATGGCAGCGACAGCAACAGCAAATCCTGGCTAAAACAGCACTTGCTATCCGCGATTCCCTGAAATTAGAAGATATTCTCAACACCACGGTAACAGAAATTAGAAATATTCTGCTCTGCGATCGCGTAATTATCTTTCAATTAGCCCCAGACTTGAGCGGCAGGGTTGTGGTAGAGTCAGTTGGTTCAGAAGCGAGACCAATCCTATCCACTCAGATACACGATCCTTGCCTTAGTGAAAGCTATTTTGAACGCTTCAGACAAGGCTTAGTCACCGCTAAATCAGATATTTATAGGGCACAAATTGCTCCCTGTCACCTAGAATTTCTGACAAATCTCCAAGTCAGGGCAAATTTAGTCGTGCCGATTCTCCAAGGTGAAAATCTTTGGGGTTTGCTAATTGCTCATCACTGCGTTGCGCCGCGAGAATGGCAAGCTTCAGAAATAGAATTGCTGCGACAGTTGTCTGCACAAGCTAGTATTGCCATCCAACAAGCTGATTTATTGGAACAGCTACAAACCGAACTTAGAGAGCGCAAACAAGCAGAACTAACATTAGAGGAGACTCAGGAAAAACTGCAATTGTTCATCAAATATGCTCCCGCCAGTATTGTGATGTTCGATCGCTCTATGTGTTACCTAGCCGCCAGCCAGCGATGGGTTGATGAATTTGAGATCGATGACCTAGAATCGATAATTGGGCGATCGCACTACGAGCTTTTTCCCGATCTGCCTCTTCATTTGAAACAAAGCCACCAGCGCGGTTTTGCAGGGCTTGTTCAGAAATGCGAAGAAGATAAATTAATCTATCCAGATGGATCGCAGCAATGGTTCCGGTGGGAAGTTCACCCCTGGTATCGCAGCAATGGAGATGTTGGTGGCATCATTGTCTTTTCTGACAATATTACCGATCGCAAACAAGCAGAACTAACATTAGAGGAGACTCAGGAAAAACTGCAATTGTTCATCAAATATGCTCCCGCCAGTATTGTGATGTTCGATCGCTCCATGTGTTACCTAGCCGCCAGCCAGCGATGGGTTGATGAATATCTGCTCAATGACCTAGGATCGATAATTGGGCGATCGCACTACGAGCTTTTTCCGAATATTCCAGAGGAGTGGAAGCAATTCCACCAGCGCGGTTTCGCAGGTTTCATTGAAAAATGCGATGAAGATCGGTTTGTACACTCAGATGGCTCCCTGCAATGGTTGCGGTGGGAAATTCACCCCTGGTATCGCAGCAATGGCGATGTTGGTGGCATCATTCTCTTCACTGAAGATATTACCGATCGCAAACAAGCACAAATTGCCCTCCAACAAATCAATACCGAACTCGAAAAACGGGTAACAGAAAGAACAGCCCAACTCACCGAAGTCAACGATCGTCTGTTAGTTACCTTACTCGAAAAAGACCACGCCTATCAACTCCTCACAGAACAAGCACAACTGCTCGATCTCGCCCACGATAGTATTATCACCTGGGATTTAAACTCAGTCATCACCTTTTGGAATCAGGGAGCCGAGTTGATGTATGGCTGGACAAAAGCCGAGGCCTTCGGACAAGAATCGCACAGTTTGTTCAAAACGCAATTTCCGCAGCCATTGGCAGAAATTCAAGCAGAACTGTTTGAAACAGGTTACTGGGAAGGAGAACTAATTCATTACACTAGGGACGATCGCCAAATTACTGTATCTAGCCGTTGGGTTGTGCAAAAAGATGATGCAGGTAGACCAATTAAAATCCTAGAAATTAACAGTGATGTTACCCAGCGAAAAGCAGCAGAATTAGTCTTGCAGCAATATATCCATGAAGTAGAAGACCTCTACAATAATGCTCCCTGTGGCTATCACTCCCTGGATGCCGAGGGGACAATGGTTCGGATTAATGATACAGAACTAAAGTGGTTAGGCTATACCCGGGATGAACTGCTGTATAAAATTAAGTTTTTGGATCTGCTATCACCAGATGGCAAACAAGTTTTTTATGAAAACTTTCCCAAGTTAAAACAACAAGGCTGGGTCGAAAACCTGGAGTTCGAGATGTCCACTAAAGACGGCTCAAGCCGTTGGTTTAACCTGAATGCTACCGCGATAGAAGATGCAGCAGGCAACTTTATGATGACCCGCTCAACATTGTTTGATATCAGCGATCGCAAACAGAGCCAAAGAGAGCGAGAACAAGCTGAATTAGCCTTGCGAGAGAGCGAAGAACAGCGCCGATTAGCTCTAGAACAGAAATCCCGACAAGAAAGTTTGCTCTGGACTATTACTCAAGCGATTCGCCAATCTTTAGACCTCAAGGACATTCTGAATACTACCGTCACAGAAGTCAAGCAAACATTACAAGTCGATCGCGCTGCGATTTATCGTTTCACTCCCGATTGGAGTGGAGATTTTGTGGTGGAGTCAGTCGATCCGCAGTGGGTAAAACTGGTGGAATGCAATATTCAAAAAGCTTGTGAAGATGTCTACCTGCAAGAAACTAAAGGAGGTCGCTTCCGCAATCACGAAACCTTTGCGATCGCCGATATTGACGAAGCTGGACTTCATCCCTGTCACATCCAACTCTTGCAACAATTTCAAGCCAAAGCATATTTGGCAGTTCCCATATTTTCGGGAGAATTCCTCTGGGGATTGTTAATCATCTACCAAAATACTGCACCTCGCAATTGGCAATCTTGGGAAATTGAATTACTCGAACAGATTAGCAGCCAATTGGCGATCGCCATTCAGCAATCCCAACTCTACACCCAACTTGAACTCGAATTGCAAGAACGCCAGCAAGCAGAAGCTATAATTCGAGAAGCCGAACGGCGCTGGCGATCGCTTTTGGAGAATGTGCAGTTGATTGTTGTCGGACTCGATGCGTCGGGAAATATCAACTACGTCAATCCATTTTTTGTCGGTCTCACAGGGTATACTCACGAAGAAGTTTTAGGCAAAAATTGGTTTGAAAACTTTTTGCCTAGTTCTAGTATAAAATCAACTGAAGCCGACTTCTTGCAACTCTTGACTCACAATGCTCATCCCTATTATCGAAATGTCATCTTGACCAAATCCGGCGAAGAACGATTCATTGCTTGGAACAATACAACGCTGCAAGATTCAGATGGAACCGCGATCGGCAGTATCAGCATTGGCGAAGATATCACCGAACGCAACAAAATCGAACAAATTAAGGATGAATTCATCGGCATTGTCAGCCACGAACTGCGTACTCCTCTGACAGCAATTCAAATGTCCTTAGGACTATTAAAAACTGGAATTTACGATAAAAAACCCGAAAAGTCCCGGCGCATGATCGAAATTGCCCTACTTGATACCAATCGTTTGGTAAACCTGGTGAATGATATTTTAGATTTGGAACGGCTGGAGTCCGGGCGAGCATTTCTCGATAAAACCCTTTGCAAAGCCGCAGATTTGATGCAGCAAGTAGTAGATGCCCTCCAGGCGATCGCCAATCAACACCAGATTTCATTAATTATTATCCCCACCGATGCAGAAGTCTGGGCCGCAGCAGATGCCATCCTCCAAACCTTGACAAATTTACTTAGTAATGCTCTTAAATTTTCGCCTGTCGGTGCCACCATTTACCTGAGTGCGGAAAACCAAACAGACTGCGTGCTGTTCCAAGTTCGCGATCGCGGGCGGGGCATTCCAGCCGATAAATTAGAACTCGTTTTTGGGCGATTTCAACAAGTCGATGCCTCAGATTCCCGCGAAAAAGGAGGAACCGGGTTAGGATTGCCCATCTGTCGCAGTATTATTGAGCAGCACGGTGGAAAAATCTGGGCAGAAAGTATTTTAGGTGAAGGCAGCACATTTTTCTTTACATTGCCCTTACCTGCGATCGAATAACTGTCACCTTCAATAAAGGTATGTTGTTGCGCTTCAGCGCTCTTTCATAATTTAGAGCGCTGAAGCGCAACTACGTACCTAACGCCCAGGACTCTCTAAAATCTAAAATCCCAAATCTAAAATCTCAAATCCCATGACTGACAGATTAATTTTAGTAGTTGACGATCAAGAACACCTCCGAGAATTGGTGCAAGCGTGTTTAGAAGATCTAGGCGGATGGGAAACGCTGGTAGCAGCATCGGGAGAAGAGTGTTTACAAATAGTCCAAACACAACAACCATCAGCCATTTTGCTCGATGTATCTATGCCGGGAATGGATGGATTTGCTGTGTACGATCGCCTTCAATCCGATCCCAAGACGCGATCGATTCCGGTGATTCTGCTGACAGCAAAAGTCCTGCCGAGCGATCGGGCAAAATTTGCCCAAATGGGCGTCACAGGCGTAATTGCCAAACCAATCCAACCCACCAGCCTGACGGTAGAAGTCGCAGAGATTTTGGGGTGGGATGAAGAATTTTAAGATTATTTGTCAAGTTTTGTAACGATAGTAAAATCTTTACCAATTCCTTACCGTGGTTATCTAGGCTTCCGGGATACAGCTAAAAGCTCTTAGCATAAGAGGAGACTACATGAATGCTTTTTCAGTTATTCAATGATGTCACGCAGTATCTCGAATATCAAAATCAAATGAAGGCTTTGGAAGTGGTTGCTATGACCACCAAAACAATTTTACTGATTTACAAAGAACCAAATATGCAGGAAGTAGTAAAAGCTTGTTTAACCGACTTAGGAGGTTGGAACGTGCGAGTTGCCAATTCAACCCTGGAAGGCTTGCGACAAGCAATACTCTATCAGCCCGATAGCATAATTTTGGATATTTCCACTGGCGCCATAGATGAATTCCTATTTCTCAAACAACTAAAAACACTGCCCACAACCCAAGCAATTCCAGTTGTGCTGCTAACTCTCAAAGCGAAATGGGTCGATCTACAACAGAGCTTGTTCCCACAAGATAAAATAGCAGCAGTGATTGTAAATCCCCTCGATCCAGCTATGCTGTCCGTTCAGATTGCTCAGGCCTTAGGCTGGGACTTACACTAAAATCTCACATCGCTCAGTCTGAGGATCGCGAAAGAAATAGTTAGGACGGGCTAGAAGCCCATCCCACAAAAATCTTTTTTCTTGTGGGATGGGCTTCTAGCCCGTCCCAAAATTTGATTAAAAGGACTTTTGCAAGAGGTCTAATAAAAATTGTAAGTTATTTAATTCTCATTTTTTACTAGCCGTAGGGTGTGCCGCCACTCAAAATCCCTCGCCAAAAAATCAACAAATTCATAGCGACGCACCTCTGCGCGAGCTGAGTACAAACAACTCGGACATTCACTCCACCCAACAATTAATTAGGTTTTAGCAATACTTGACAGAAAGGGAATGACTTACTGCATAAGAGTTTGGAGCTTCCCTCAACCTGCATTTTTTAACAAGTCTAACTATTTATTGTTGCGAAATATTTCAAGTTAACTCAATTCCTTAACAACCTTATTTTTTTTACCAAATCTTTACTTTTCACTTTTACAGTCATGGTGTTGGTGTTTCAAGCCAGGTTACAGCACTTTCCAACAACAGTGAAATATATCTGAGTTAAAAAAGAGGTTATTATGACAGACGCATCCAGCAGCTCAAATCAAATCCTCGGTCAAGTTAACCAGAATACAGACTGTCCCTGCTGCTCGAATCCGATGCTGCGTCACTTTCGCCAGCATCAGGTGTACTGGTTTTGTCGCGAGTGTTGGCAAGAAATGCCCGTCTACAATCTTAACCAATATTGTTCATTGCCATCTATAGCAACTCTCAATAAAGCATGGGTGCCACAGAATCTGAGTTTTTCAACCAGTTTGAAATTGGCGGCCTGAGATTTGAGATTAAAACTGCCAATCTCAAATCCCAAATCTCAAATCCCAAATCCCAAAGGGCTAAGCCTAGAAAGTAAAGGTAGTTCTCACCACCCCAATCACCAAATCAGAATTACTCTTATTGTGGTCAGGAGCAGTCAGCCAAATCACACCCGGAGTGATCGAAATATTGTCGCTCAACTTAAACTGATAGAACCCTTCAATGTGAAGAGAAGTATCCTTATCTTCCGGCAAAGTCCGATTAGTAGAACTTGTTACTCGCGGCTCCATACCTACCAGAAAGCCCGCCACATTTCCCTCTTTCAACAAATCGGGAAAAGCCACAGTAACAGCCCAGTTCCAGATTTTTTGGTCTCCGCGCTGCACAGAACCGGTAGGAGTAGCCAAGTTAGATAAAATGCGCTGGTTAGTGTAACCAGCCCAACCGCCAATTGCCAATCCAGGCCGCACTCTCCACGAAGCTTGGGCGCCGTAGGAATTGCTAGAAACTGGCAGATTATTGTCGCTGTCGATGCCGAAGGAACCGAGACGTACCGGAAAATTAGAAGCGTTGCTGCCCGTACCAGTGACGAAGTTGTAGGAATTGACGTAAGTTAAACCTAAAGCCATAGTGCTTGTCGGTTTGAAAGTCAACTGAGCCAAAGCGCCGTAAGAACCGTTGAACAAACCGTTACCCTGTGTCGGGCTTGCAGCGTTGCCGGCCAAATATCCCAAACTCAGCTCAAGTTTTTCTCCCAATTGCTGCCGCACAGCGATACCAGTACCCGCAGTCAAATAGTAAATCGGGTTGCGAGTGCCGAAGTTAGAAAGAGCACCGCTACCGCCATCTCCGTCAAAGTAAGGATTGACAGTGTTAGTAAAATCGTCAGCGGCACCGGCATTGGCTTCGAGAATTACAGTAGTGCTTTTGCCGAGGGGAAATTGGTAAAACAGCGCATCTAAACCGACTGTATTGCTAGCTGTTCCAAAAGGCCCGGCGTTAAACCGCAATTCCCCTTCAGCAGTTTTAGTATTATTAGTAGAAAACGCACCCAAATTTAAAACTTGCAGTCGAGTTCTCAGCAAGTCTTTACCAGTGAAACTCGTGTCAAAATTGAGACGAACCCTGCTGCCAAAAGCCGTGCTTCGATCGGCATCGCGGCCGTCAGCATCTTCTCCCCGGGCGATACCTGTCAATGCAAAGATTACTTCGCCGTTGAGTTTAGTCGTAGTCGAAAACTGATTTGCTTCTAATTCAGAGGTGCGCGCTTCCAAGGCATCGACGCGCCCGCGCAAAGTTGCCAATTCCGCTGCAAACTCTTCTTGCAGCTTTTGCACAGCAGCCAAATCTTCTTTTGTGGCTAAACCCCTGGTACCGCCTTTAATCAGCTCGTTGACTTTATCCAAACAGGCATTTAAACCCGCTGCAAACTCGTAGCGAGTCATCGCCCGGTTGCCGCGATAGGTGCCGTCAGGATAGCCGGCAATGCACCCGTAGCGCTCTACTAGGGATTGCAAAGCTTGGAATGCCCAATCGGTGGGCCGCACGTCGGAAAGTTGCGAAACGGAGGTTACTTGGCCGACTGCATCTTCGCTGCTGCCTTCTGCGCTGTATTGGTTGATTTGTTCTAAAACATTTGACTGCGCTGGAGGCTGGGCAATTGGAGCAGTTGATTGGGAAATCTGCTGGGGTTTTGCGGCTGCTTTGTCGGCGCTGACATTAGTTGGTACAGCGGGTTTTTCGCTGGAGTTGGCGGGCGCGACTGCGGGGATTTGCTCTGCGATCGGTTGCTTGGCATTTAAGTTGGCGGGCGCGACTGCGGGTTTGGTTTCGCTTAAGTCTGCTGCAACTGCGTTGTTTTCCGGTGATGCGACTTGTTCGGCAACTGGGGCTACCTTCGCTGCGAGATTGTTATTTTCAATAGTCTCAACAGTTAAGTTGTTAACTACTGACGCTGGTTCTGCCGTTATTGCTGATATTTCAGGCTGTGCTGCCTCGGTTGCAGCACCTGCTAATTCCAATTGATTGGCTTGAGCTGCGGCAATTTCTACAGGTTGCTCTGCTGCTAGGGCAGTTGAAGATACGACTAAACTTGCTGCTAGTACAGCGGGACTGGTTAAGAGTCCTTTCCACAAAAATTTGGACATTTTTTCCTCACACCACGTTAGTTCGATCGCCCGTTCCACACATTTTGGCGATCGCAAATCACCTACAGTATTCCGCCTAATAGTATTATTTGTCAACAATCGGCGGGAAATTTCCCGCAGAGTGCGGTTTTGCTATTTCCGATTTGACAAAAACCCCGTTGCTCCCAAAAAATATTGGTTTGAAGCACCCAAAAAAATTCTTACAAATACCCGATGCTGGTGAGTTTCGAGTCCAAAATTTTAGACTTCTGTTCAAAATCCCAGATTAATCCGTGGAGTAAATCTAAAATCTAAAATCTAAAATCTAAAATCTACAATCGAGTCGCCTGCGTAGAAACACGGTTGATGGCTTGAGGGTGCGTAAGCGATCCCTCGGTAAGACTAATATTGACAGAACTGGCGCTCACAAATCGTTCGATCGACTACATAAAGTGAAAAAACTCAAATACGCCCTAGTTCATGAATGGTTGACGCCCTTAGCTACCGGCGGTTCAGAACTCGTAGTTGCCGAAATCCTCAAATACATAGACGCTGATATCTATGCCCTGATTGACTTTGAATCGGCGAATCCCGAAAGCTATCTGTTCGGGCGACAGATTGGCACGACATTTTTGCAGAATTTCCCCAAGGCCCGCAGCGGCGTGCAAAAATATTTGCCATTTCTGCCGATCGCGATCGAACAACTAGATCTGCGAGAATACGACATCATCCTCTCATCCTCCCACGCCGTCGCCAAAGGCATCCTCAGCAGTCCAGGGCAAATGCACGTCTGCTACTGCCACACGCCCATGCGCTACGCTTGGGACTTAACTTTTGACTATTTACGCAGCAGCAAAGCCGGACGGGGCATCCCGGGCTTGCTGACGCGATATTTGTTGCACCGACTGCGGCAGTGGGATGTAATTTCTGCCAACCGCGTCGATTATTTCGTCGCCAACTCCCAACACACCGCACGCCGAATTTGGCGGTGCTACCGACGGCGCGCCGAGGTGATTTATCCGCCGGTAAATATCGAGAGATTTTCCTTGATGCGGCAAAAACAAGACTTTTACGTGACAGTGTGCCGATTGGTAAGCTACAAAAACGTAAGTGCGATCGTCCAAGCATTCAATCAACTCGGGCATACTCTCATTGTCATCGGCACCGGGCCAGAATTAGAAATGATTCGGCAAATCGCCAAACCCAACGTGCAACTACTCGGCTGGCAGCCCGCCTCCGTAGTGGAAAAGTACATGGCCCAAGCAAAAGCCTTTGTCTATGCAGCTTGCGAAGATTTTGGCATCGCTTTAGTAGAAGCTCAAGCTTGCGGGACACCAGTAATTGCCTATGCAGCAGGCGGCGCTTTGGAGACAGTCCTCGACATTCGCCAACACCCTGAGACTGGGACAGGTTTATTTTTCCCCTCCCAAACCCCAGCAGCAATAGTCGAAGCCGTCGAAGAATTTGAGCAGTTGCAAGGCAAATTTGCGCCAGAAATGGCACGGTTGCGCGCCTCCCAGTTCGCCCCGGAAGTCTTTGAGCAGCGCTATCTAGCTTTTGTGGAACACTCCTATCAGGAATTTCAATCCGGTGATTTTACTCAGACTTGATATCAATTCCGGTTGCACCGGAATCAACATTGCCCGAAATGAGGAGACGGCAGTGCCGTCTCCCTACATTAATCACCGTAGGGACACGGCACTGCCGTCTCCTCCATCATGTCTGAGTGCAACCGCCAACTGCCAACCGTCAACAGTCAACTGACAACAGTCAACTGCCCCTTTCCGCAAGAAAATTGAGTATTTGAAACATAATTCAGAGAACAAAGCGTCTTGAGGCCTTATGATCGTGACTGTGTGTGGTGTGAAGTGAAGGAGTAAGATGACTGCCGACAGCCAACTAATCTCCGGCAAGGTAATTCGAGCGATCGCAAGACGCGGTTTTGCGCCTGTCCTGCAAGGAGATAGACGCATCAGTCGTTCTCTAGAGAGACTCGACGGAGAATTTTTCAAGCGGTTATTTGACATTCTCTTTTCCTTATCGGTTCTAATCCTGTTTGCTCCGGTTTACCTGCTTTTGGCTCTCTCTATCGCCTTAAGCTCGTCCGGGCCTATCTTTTACGTACAGGAACGAGTAGGCAAAAACCGTAAAATGTTTTATTGCCTTAAATTTAGAACGATGGTGGAAAATGCGGACGACATATTGCTGGAAATCATGGAAAAATCTCCGCATTTGCGTCAAGAGTTTGAGGACAATTTCAAGCTTAAACAAGACCCTCGAATTACCTGGATTGGAAGATTTTTACGAATGACCAGTTTAGACGAGTTCCCCCAGTTTTGGAATGTATTAAAAGGAGATATGAGCGTCGTCGGGCCGAGACCTTTAGTTGAAGAAGAACTGCCGAGATACGGCCGTCACATCAACAAAATTCTCACCATCAGACCTGGAATTACAGGTTTGTGGCAAGTGTCCGGTCGCAACGACATTCCGTATCCCCGAAGAGTCCAAATTGACCTCTATTATGCCAATGACAAAAACCTTTGGATGGATATGTGGATTGTTTTCAAAACAATTGGAGTTGTGATTTTCCCCAAAAATAACGGCGCATATTAATTTTTTGTCCGCAGTCAGCCATCGGTAGTTAGTTTTGTTTGTTACTGACCACTGATGCTGACTACTGACAGCAAGCGGCAAACTCTTTACTCAAACAAAACACTTCCTTGATGCCGATCGAAGAATTGTGAGTTAAGGTAGAGCTTGAGCATACAACCGGCAGGCAACAACAGCCTCTACCCGGAAAGTCCGAAGTGAATTAACACAGCCTGTCAAAGGAAAATCAGATGACGCAACGCAAGCGAGCGCTAATAACAGGTATTACAGGTCAAGACGGCTCGTACTTGAGCGAATTACTGTTAGAGAAAGGATACGAAGTTCACGGTATTATCCGGCGCAGTTCTAGTTTCAATACCGATCGCATTGACCACATCTATGTCGATCCACACAGCGAGAGCGCACAGTTATTTCTGCACTACGGCGACTTAACTGACGGTACTACACTCCGTCGCATCTTGGAACAAGTTCAGCCGGTAGAAGTTTATAACTTAGGCGCTCAATCCCACGTTCGAGTCAGCTTTGACTCGCCGGAATATACGGTTGATGCCGTAGGAATGGGAGTATTGCGCTTGCTAGAAGCAGTGCGAGACTACCAGAATCGCACAGGCATAGAAGTGCGGTTTTATCAAGCAGGTTCTTCTGAAATGTTTGGTTTGGTGCAGGAAGTTCCGCAGAAGGAAACAACTCCCTTTTATCCCAGAAGTCCCTACGCTTGTGCCAAAGTTTACGGTCACTGGCAAACAATAAATTATCGCGAATCCTACGGACTTTTTGCTTGTAACGGCATCTTGTTCAATCACGAGTCTCCGCGCCGTGGCGAAACTTTTGTAACTCGCAAAATTACTCGGGCTGTTGCCAGAATTGTCGCAGGCCAGCAGAAAAAACTTTATTTGGGCAACCTCGATTCCAAGCGGGACTGGGGCTATGCTAAAGACTACGTGCGGGCAATGTGGCTGATGCTGCAACAAGAGAAGCCTGACGATTACGTAATTGCTACCAATGAAACTCATTCCATTAAAGAATTTCTAGATTTGGCCTTTACTTACGTTAATTTAGATTGGCAAAAATATGTGGAGTTTGACGAACGTTACTTGCGTCCGGCAGAAGTCGAACTGTTGATTGGTGATTCGACTAAGGCGCGCCAGCAATTAAATTGGGAACCTTCTGTAACATTTGAGCAGTTAGTGCATTTAATGGTAGATGCTGACATGAAATCGCTCGAAAAGCAAGAACGAGGTTCTGGCAACGGATTTGATTGATCCACAAAACTAAACCGTCAGTCGATTTTAGATTTTAGATTTTGGATTTACTCCACAGATGAATCTGAAAGGTTGAACTCTTAGTCTAAAATTTTTGACACTCCCCGAATCCTGTCAGGTGCTTGTATCCGTTTCCGGGCGTGGTGACTGCTAACAATTTGTATGGGTAGTGTCCCGTGTCTGCCCCGATTTGCGAACCGGGGCATTACCCGTACAAACAGTTCACAAGTGATGAGAGGATTGTTGTAGCTATTAGTGCGGCATTCCAACAACCAGCTTAAGTCCTCGCCAAATTTTCGGCTGTGGGGGCCAACAACAACATTAAAACGTTGAGGACTAGAAACCCATAAATCTCACGTTCGGATACAAACTGAGCAATTTTTCCCTATCTGGGACAGCTAAAACGGACTTGTTAGCAAGCGCGTGCTGTAGCGGAAAGCTTTTTTGCTAAAGTAACAATTTTAGAGTAGAAATTGTCGATCGACCTTTATTGAAAATCCAGAGGATAAAATTATGACCAGCTTGGATTTAAGCAGCAAGCGCATTCTCGTCACGGGCGGCGCAGGCTTCCTCGGCCGTCAGGTAATCGACCAGTTAGTCAAAGCAGGCGCGGATGCTGATAAAATTTCAGTTAGTCGATCGATCGACTGCGACCTCCGCCTCATGGAAAACTGCAAACGCGCAGCCGACCAACAAGATATCATCATACACTTAGCAGCCCACGTCGGCGGCATCGGTTTAAACCTCATCAAACCGGCAGAACTATTTTACGACAATTTGATGATGGGCGCGCAACTAATCCACGCCGCCTACGAAGCAGGAGTCGAAAAATTTGTCTGCGTTGGCACAATTTGCGCCTATCCCAACTTAACCCCAGTTCCCTTCAAAGAAGACGACCTCTGGAACGGCTATCCAGAAGTAACCAACGCACCTTACGGAATAGCAAAGAAAGCCTTATTAGTGCAACTGCAATCCTACCGCCAGCAGTACGGATTCAACGGTGTCTACTTGCTACCAGTCAATTTGTACGGCCCAGAAGATAACTTCGATCCGAAAAGTTCCCACGTCATCCCCGCATTAATTCGCAAAGTTCACGAAGCCCAAGAAAGAGGAGACAAAACATTGCCAGTTTGGGGCGATGGCAGCCCCAGCCGCGAGTTTTTATATTCCACAGATGCGGCGCGCGGTATTGTGATGGCGGCTCAATCTTACAATGAATCTGACCCGGTTAATTTGGGAACAAATAGCGAAGTTAAAATTCGCGAGTTAGTAGAAACGATTTGCGAATTGATGGGATTTGAGGGAGAAATTGTTTGGGAAACAGACAAGCCGAACGGTCAGCCGCGCCGCTGTTTGGATACGCAAAGGGCTAAGGAAAGGTTTGGTTTTGTGGCTGAGGTGGAGTTTAAGGAAGGGTTGAAAAGTACGATCGATTGGTATCGCAAACACGCAGTTTGAGTGTAAAACAACCCGGTTTCTTGAAGGAACCGGGTTGTTTTGCATCTTATTTATAAAACTCGGCGGTTGAAACCGCTACTACACAAACAATGTCCGCCTCCGCGGACTAAGAATAAGAAATTATATGAATCGATCGCCTCTCGGGTAGAACTCTCCTACAATAATTACTTGTGGAACACCTCTCTTGTAAAATATATTATTTTTGCAAGATGTTTATTTTGGAATGGAACTGAACCAGCAGAAAGAACTTTTCAGCAAAGCTTATGTACGTGCTGTGGCGGCAGTTGCGGGTTTCTCGATCGATCCGTTAGAGTTAGACTTCGACAGCATCGACTTACAAATCACGGCTGGCAGCGGTGAGGGAAGCGTTTATTTTCCCGAGTTGAAGTTACAATTAAAATGTACTTCAAGGGACGTGATAGACGGCGACTACATCCGATATCCGCTCAAAGTCAAAAACTACAATGATTTGAGAAAAAATGCCCTAGTACCTCGAATCTTAGTTGTAGTTTTAGTACCGGAAAATCTAGAAGAGTGGTTGCAGCAGTCAGAAGCCGAACTGTGCCTCAGAAATTGTGCCTACTGGATGTCGCTGCGGGGACAGCCAGAAACACAAAATATAGCAAATGTGACTGTTTCTTTACCCCGCAGCAATCAGTTTACAGTACAAGCTCTTAAGTCTATGATACAGCGCATTAGCGAGGGAGGTTTGCCGTGAAAGTCACTGTAAGAGATAGTCACATTTTGAAAACGATCGAGCCAAATGTATTAGAAACATACTTACAAACAAATGGCTGGCATAAAACTCGTCAATTTTTTGAGGGATTCATTTGGTACAAAAAAAATGATACGGGTCAAGCAGGGGAAGTATTGGTTTCGCCTCACAAAGAATTTGTAGATTTTGCCGAGGTGATGTGTGATAATTTAAAGGCTCTAGAAGTGGTAGAAAAGCGTTCTCAATTAGAGATTGTTAGCGAGTTAATCACTTTTTTACCTAATGCTGCAATCTCGGGATGGATTAATAAAGTGGATTGGGAAAAAGGTGCGACCGTCCAAATTACTTTAATAGGATTTGTGGTGGGGAAGCTGAGAAAAATTAATCTGGAATTGCCGGAAGCGGATTATCAGTTGGCCCTCAAGGCTTATGAAGCCCGATCGCCCGTAACCTGTTTTGGTGATTTAATTAAAGAAAATGACGGTTTCGTGCTAAACAATCCGCGCGATTTTGCCCTGCTGACTGAGGCAGAATTAATCTCATAGTTTGGGAAATCCTGGTTGTGGTACAATATCAAGCAAAAATTATTGTGCCGATCGCATTACAGGAAAACAGGTTGTGCAAACTCTAAAATTAGGTGCATCGGGTTCCGATGTTGTGAAACTTCAAAAACGCTTGCTGGAGTTAGGGTTGAATCCGGGCCCTGCTGACGGCAAGTTTGGGCCGAAAACAGAAGCATCCCTCAAACAGTTTCAAACCAATCAAAAAATTTTGGCAAACGGCATACCGGGCCCGGAAACGCTAGCTGCTTTGTTCCCTGGGGAACCTTTGGGGTCGTCACTTTTATCATACAGGGCGATCGAGCTAATCTTAGAATTCGAGGTCGGTGGCGGGCGGGAATACTACGAAAACCAGTTGCAGCGCCCAACTTGGCCGGAAGGAGCATCGGGAATTACGATCGGCATCGGCTACGATCTAGGTTACAACACAGTAGAAGTTTTCAACCAAGATTGGCAGAAATTAGCAGATGTTGAGCGCCAGCGTTTGAGTGAATGCTGCGAGTTAACAGGAGAAGCTGCGAACAACCTTTTAGATAGCGTTCGAGACATTATTGTTGCTTGGGAATTAGCATGGGAAGTCTTTAATGTCGTCACAGTGCCGAAATTTTACAATCAGACAAAATCGGCATTTCCAGGTTTAGAAGAATTGCCGGCAGATGTGCAAGGAGGATTGGTAAGTTTGGTGTTCAATCGCGGCCCGAGTATGGAGGGAAACCGCCGCCGGGAAATGCGTGCAATCCGCGATTTAGTCCCGAAAAAAGATATCAAGGGAATTGCTGGACAAATCCGGGAAATGAAGCGGATTTGGGCGGGTACGAGCATTGAAAAAGGTATCGGGAGACGGCGGGATGCGGAAGCAGATTTAATTGAGGAAAGTGCTTAGATATCCTTTGGCTGTTATTATAAAAGCGCTCGCTCCTCAAGTCAAGTCAGGGCGCTTTTGATATAAGGTTATGGTAGGATCAATTGCAAGTATCCTATATAATTAGTTAATGAGTGGCATTAACCGCGAACTAACACCAGACCCAAGAACCAGTTTATTTGACAAACATCTTCCCGAAACGCCACAGGTACAAAGACTGCTGAGAAAAGAAGAAAAAGCTCATGTGTTTAATGACTGAGCCACAATGGATTTAGTGATACAAGCTATTATAGATAGAGGAGAGCTTACAGGGATTGAGGATGAAACCGATGACTACGATCGCTACGGGCTATACTTTGATTATCCTATAGGTCATCAAATCAGAGCCGACGGCAGTCGCATTCCGCTGTATTACGCAGAAATTAAAATCATCAAAGGAACCGATAATTACCATGTTATCCCCCGCACAAAACCTCGTCGAACAAGTCAATGATTGGGAATTTATCGAGTTGTGGGTAGATCCGATTGTTTTCCCGCCTCGGATTCTGATGTTAGTGGGTGGCAAAAATAGTAAGTGTGGTATTTACGAGCCATCGCCGAATTATAAACTGCTGTTTTTAGGTTCAAGTTACGATGAGGCTCATTCGTGGCTACTGGAAGATGAATATGAGCGAGTTGATGGTAGGCTTTTAGCCTCGGAAATAGTTTGAGTGAAGAATAATTAGAGCGATCGCACTTCAGTGAAGGAAGGGCGATCGCTCTCAAAAATGATGTAAAATAAAGGGCGTTAACAAAGCACCCTAAAAATCAAACTCACTTATTAGATAAATCCACATCTGTTTGCTAGGGGAGACCATTACAAGGTAAAGCAGGAATTGAGCGTCCGTTACTTCTAAGTTCGTCTAAACTGGCTTGAAGCTCTGCTAATCCACACAAAGCGCGTGGACATCGATCGGCTAATGCTTGGGTAATATTGGAACCCGTGCATTTGGCATTTCGCACTCTGATAACTGATGTGCCCTGATTTGGACACGGTGCCCAGCGTCCTGGGTTATAGTAGAAACAAAAAGTCTGCCCGGTATCGGGATTTTTGTATTTTTGTGCATCTACCTGTTCCCAAGGGCTACCCTGTGGTTGTCCATAACCCTGCGCTAAGATTGTTAACTTATTATCTGTAAAGTTTTGATTAGTGACTGTAGTGGGTGCTACTAGCTTAGCATTAGCCATTTGAGTACCTTTAAGGATAGCCCCACTGATAGTAAAAAGAGCTGCGATCGCTAAAATTCCTAGTTTTTTGTTCATTGCTTTAGTAACCAAATGATGTGTGCAGAAATAATTTAAGCTTGTAATAACATAAGGACGATCGCACTTCAGAAAAAGAAAGAGCGATTACCCGCAGCGATGCTAAGCAGGAAGTTCGCTGACTTTTGAACAAATGTAATGGCACCCTGATTTATTAATTCGATTGGATATTGCTTGTACGAGGAGATTGTTGTTCATCCTGTGTGTTTTCTATTCGTTGTACGATCCTTCCGGCTGATTCGCACTTATCCTTTACTGCTCCTAGAGCAAAGATAGCCTTACTTTGGTCATCTTGATATGAGATTGCCTCCAATACACCTTTTAGGCAGCCGCTTACCGTCTGAGTCTCTGCTTTAGCTCGCTGAAGTTCGCCTTGTTTTTGAGCAATTTGACTTTCGCGATCGCCAGAAGTTTCACGAATATCTTTGATCTCTTTATCTTTCTCATTGATCTCTTTATCTTTTTCCTCGCTCTGTTTTTTAAACTCGTCTCGCTCCTTTTGAGCTTGTTGTAACTGAGTTTGAGTGCTAACTAGCTGATTATTCACATTCGAGTAGGCAACAATGCCACCGATCCCCATGATGACAACAATACCAAGCCCAAGACTAACGATAGCAATAGTATTATTACTGCTACTCATAATTCTCCCTCCTACAGGAAGTTTTTTGATTTGTTATAGCTATACAATTGACTGTTAAAAGTACAGTTGTGCTTGTAAATATAGAATATTTTCGTGTCAATATTCAAGTTATGTCTAGTCATAAAAAGTCAGGAAATGTAATGAGTTTTACAAAGCCTTATCCCATTAAATGTCAGATTTAATCATTTCTGCTATAAAATGTCATAAAAAGTATGATACAATAACTAAAATTCCCACAAGCCGACTAATGGACGTTCAAGAAGTCTTGAGATTTGCCGACGAAATGGTTTTCGCCAAAACAGGAGAACACTTGGACGATCTGCAAAAAGCTATCCTGCTGGGTGTATGGAAAGGTCAAAAACACTCTACAATCGCAGAAGAATCCCATCGGACTGAAGGTCATGTCAGAAATGTAGCCTCTGAGTTATGGCAAATCCTTTCAGAGGTATTTGGTGAAGAGGTTAATAAATCAAATTTAAAAATTGCTATGGAGAGGTGGCGATTCTCCATTGTTTCATCAAATTTCGCGAAAGACTTTGCACAAATTAATAACATCAATGTTTGTGGAGACACTTTGCAACCTCCCGAAATTCCAAAAGATCGATCGCCCTCCAACCCCACCTCAAACACCTCCCAACCCCAAACCAGACTAGACTTAGCAGACGCACCTCATATTTCATCATTTTCCGATTCGCCTGATGGCGATAGCTTCGCTTCACGCACATCCGAACTCGCCACCCTCGAAAAATGGATTGTCCAAGAAAAGTGCAACCTCGCAGCCATATCAGGACTCAGCGGCATCGGCAAAACCGCACTTTCCCTCCACCTCATCCCACAAATTCAACATCACTTTGACTGCGTAATTTGGCGAAGTCTCCGCACCTCTCCACCCCTCGCAACCACCCTAAAAAACCTGATTCAATTTATCGCCAATCAACCAGAAACCGAATTACCAGTCAGCATTGGCGATCGACTTTCCCTGTTAATGGAATATCTGCGAAAAAACCGCTGTCTCATCATCCTCGACGACGCGCAAACTCTCCTCAGCAAAGGACAACTCGCAGGAAATTACCGCCCAGACTGCGAAAATTACAGCATCCTCTTCCGACAAATCGGAGAAACAACCCACAACAGTTGTTTGATCCTCCACACTTGGGAAACCCCCAGAGAAATTACCGCATTAACAGGCGAAAATTCACCAGTTCGTACTTTACAACTCAAAGGCATAGGTACAGATGCCACCGAAATTTTCCGACAAAAAAGTTTACTAAACCCCGAAAAATGGGAAAACCTAATTAATGCCTACCGAGGCAATCCATTGTGGTTAAAAATAGTCGCCACCACCATTCAAGAAATATTCCGAGGCAGGGTTGCAGATTTTTTGAAATATGATATGGTATTCCTAGGGGAAGAATTGGCAGCAGCATTGCACCCGCAGATCGATCGCCTGTCAGAATTAGAGAAAAAGCTCATTTCCCGCCTCAGCCTCGAAGCAAATTCAGTTTCGATAGAGCAATTGCTACAAGATGCCGATTTATCGCCCTCGGAGTTGTTCAACGGGCTGCAATCTTTGGGGAGGCGATCGTTAGTTGAAATTGAAGAAATTGAGAATGAAACGCTATTTAGTGTTTGTCCTGTGGTGAGACAATATTTAATATCAAATCCAGTTTGTTGATACTTTCTACTTTCCCACAGTCCGGCAGGGGTTTAAACCCCTGCCTCAAAGCGAAAGTCGGTTAAAACCGACTACAGAGTTTGATGCAAAATGCAATTAATTTGAGTCCTCTTTGA
>NZ_JAEQCE010000204.1:0-1438 GCF_020738665.1 Microcoleus sp. PH2017_08_TRC_O_A | reverse complement strand
TTTGAGGGACGGCTCCTTTGCTCTCTCTATCAATAGTGAGAGTATTGCTATCGCGTATGCCCTGTTTGTCCAGGGTTGTGCAGCGTAACACCGTCAGCCTCGATCATTGACCTAAACCCTGCGCCAAACCCAAAAAGAGACTCGTCAGTGCAAATAGATTAGGATGGAGAAGCTCGATCGACCAGTTTTGATCTTTCACATCTACCTATACTATGAGAATTACTTTTGTCCTTCCTACCCTTGCTCTTACAGGTGGCATGAGGGTTTTGTCTATCTACACACAAATTCTCCAACAGCGAGGACACACAATATGTATCGTCTCTACACCTCACGAACGACCAACTTTAATGCAACAATTGCGCTCTGTGGTCAGAGGTAAGGGTTGGGAACCCGCTCAGGCGAGAGGGCCGTCTCACTTTGACCGTATAGATGTCGAAAGTCGAGTTACCGAAACCTACCGTCCAATTACCGACAGGGACGTACCTGATGCCGATATTATCATGGCTACTTGGTGGGAAACTGCCGAGTGGGTGTCTAAACTCTCCCCCAGCAAAGGAGCGAAAGTATATTTTCTCCAACACTACGAGGCTTTTGACTACACACCAAAAGCTCGAGTAGATGCAACTTGGCGGCTGCCGATGCACAAAATTGCCGTCGCTAAGTGGCTGGAAGACAAGGCTAGGGATGAATTTGGTAATTTGTCTGTATCTCTCGTGCCTCCCACTGTTGACACCACACAGTTTTACGACCCCCGATCGCGATCGGGGCAGCCGCGGGGCAAGCAGTCAGTTCCCACAGTCGGGATGTACTATTCTATAGCTCCTTGGAAAGGCTGTGCTCTTGCCATTGAAGCTTTCAATCTAGCGGCCAAAAGAATCCCTAATCTTCGTTTAGTTGCCTTTGGTTCCGGCGAAACTGCTCCTCCGGATTTGTTGCAGCATAATATTGAGTATTACAAGATACCTAGTCAAGACGAACTCAAAGAACTTTACAGCAAATGCGATGCTTGGCTGTTTGCCAGCCAAACCGAAGGCTTCGGCTTGCCAATTTTAGAAGCGATGGCTTGTGGCACTCCAGTGATCGGCACTCCTGCTGGCGCGGCTCCGGAACTCCTCGCTGGCGGGGGTGGAATACTTGTGAAACCAGAAGACCCAGAGGATATGGCAAAAGCGATCGAGCAGATTTGTCAGTTGTCAGATGCCGAATGGCGGGCCATGTCTGAGACTGCTTTGGACACGGTGATACATTATACCTGGGAGGATGCAACCGATATCTTCGAGGCTGCACTGTACACCGCAGTCGAACGTCAGCCACAATTAACGGACAAGCTGTACAAATAGAGCATTCTCCTGTTGATTGATTTACTGAATTTTGCTGCAATTATCTGAATAATGTGTTAAACTAGCAGAATATTCAGCATTATTCACTTTTGGATAAC
>NZ_JAEQCE010000082.1:63107-86041 GCF_020738665.1 Microcoleus sp. PH2017_08_TRC_O_A | reverse complement strand
CGATCGGCGATTGAATCGGCGATTGAAATCGCTTCTACACATACAAAGTCCGCCTCCGCGGACTGAAGAATCAAGGGGATCTCAAAACCGAATTTGGTACAATATATCGCAGAGAAACTTGGTGGGCAAGTTGGGCCTATCCAAAGTCGGAAATTCAAAAAAATTTTAAATTCCCAACCGCTGATATACTAAATCTAAGTGCCTCAATTGATACTGCGGATCGAAACAATCATCAATTTCCTTGCTCGTCATCTTAGCAGTAACGCGATCGTCCTTAGCAATCAAATTGTAGAAATTGCCTTCAGCTTTATTCCAAGCTTCATGAGCACAAGATTGCACAATTTTATAGGCATCTTCGCGACTCGTGCCTTTTTCTACCAAGGCTAGCATCACGCGCTGACTGAAGATAACTCCGCCGTAAAGATTCATGTTTCGCTTCATATTTTCGGGATAGACTAGCAGGTGTTTTACTAAGTCTGTGGTTTCCACTAACATGAAGTGAGTTACTGTAGAACTGTCGGGCAAAATCATCCGTTCTACGGAACTGTGAGAAATGTCTCTTTCGTGCCAAAGCGCAACATTTTCTAAGGCTGCGACGGCGTTGGCGCGGACAATTCTCGCCATTCCTGTCAGTCTTTCCGATCGAATCGGATTGCGTTTGTGGGGCATGGCGGATGAGCCTTTTTGCCCTTTGGAAAAGAACTCTTCGACTTCGAGTACGTCGGTGCGTTGCAGGTTGCGAATTTCGACTGCAAAACGTTCGATCGATGCGGCTAACAATGCTAAGGTTTGGACGTATTCGGCGTGTCGATCGCGCGAAATGACTTGAGTCGATGCACAATCGGGTTCGAGTCCGAGGTTTTGACAGGCGATCGCTTCGATGCGCGGATCGATATTAGCATAGGTTCCGACTGCACCGGAGATTTTGCCAACTGCGATCGACGATCGCAAATTCACCAATCGGGCGCGGTTGCGAAGGACTTCAGCCAGCCATCCTGCTAGTTTAAAGCCAAAGGTGATGGGTTCGGCGTGAATTCCGTGCGATCGGCCAACCATCACAGTATTGCGGTGTTGTTGGGCCTGATAGCGAATAGCTTGGCTCAAATCTTCGACACGTTCTAACAAGATATTGACGCTGGCGACTAATTGCAGCGCCAAAGCAGTATCGAGCACATCGGAACTGGTTAAACCGAGGTGAATGTAGCGGCCGGCATCGCCTACATATTCGTTGACATTTGTCAAGAAAGCAATCATGTCATGGCGAACTTCCTCTTCAATTTCGAGGACTCGTTTGGGGTCAAAATTAGCCTTAGCTTTAATTTCTTCGACTGCGGCGGCGGGGATGTAGCCGAGTTCGGCTTGAGCTTCGCAGACAGCAATTTCTACTTGTAGCCAGCTTTTGAGTTTGGCGGTTTCAGTCCAGATGTTGCCCATTTCGGGCAGAGTGTAGCGGTCAATCACGGTGGTCGTTGGGGAATTCGGTCTCACCATTGTACATCTGTGTGGGGATGCAAGAGTCAGGAAGTCCAGAAACCGGGTTTTTTACGAAAATACTTTGTTGTAGCCCGCAGATTTGGTAAAAACCCGGTTTCTTAAATCAACTCGGTTTTTGTCGTTTGGGCGATCGGCTACAATATCCTAAACCTCATTAGCTGGCATTCTTCTCTATTCGCCTATAAAGGGTTCCAAATGAATAGCAATTATAGTCTCATTATCCAGTGGTCAAAAGAGGATCAACTTTTTGTTGTCAGCTTACCTGAGTTTACCGATGTCATGCAGCCTTGCACTCACGGACACACTTACGAAGAAGCGGCAAAACACGGACAAGAATTGTTAGAAACATTGATTGAACTCTATCAAGAAGATGGCAAACCTCTACCAGAACCTCAGACGTTGGGGAAACGATTACAGATAGCGTAAAACGAAATAATTGAGGAAAATTGGCCAAATCGAAGCAGAGGAGACAGAACCATGAAATATACAGTTGTTATCCAATGGTCGGAAGGCGATCGATGCTTTGTCGTGTTTTTGCCTGAATTTGAGGATGTAATGCAGCCAGTAACTCACGGAGATTCTTATGAAGAAGCTATCTACAATGCGCGAGAGGTACTAGAGTTACTAATCGAAAGTTGACAAGCTGAAGGTAAACCATTGCCCGTAACTAAGAAGCTAGAACGATTATTTCAGGCTGTTTGAATATTTTGATTATTTCGGATATTGCGTTTACGCCGTGAAAAGTGTTATCGTCAAGAAAACAATCAAAATACATCTTGCTATGTTAAAGCAAAAAGCATCGCCAGAGTCTGTTTTGCCTCCAGAAAAAGAACAAGAATCTATAGCACAATTAGCACAGATACTCAGCCGAGAATCCGCACAGCCAAAATTAGTCACCAGTAACGGAGAAGAGATTCTCCTTCCCGAATCAGTCTGCAACATCCTGCATCAAGCTGTGCAGGCGATGGCATCTAATCGGGCTGTTTCGATCGTTCGTCACAATCGCGAATTAACAACACAACAAGCTGCTAATATCCTAAATGTATCGCGACCTTTTCTAGTCAAGTTGCTAGATGAAGAAGCAATTCCTTATATCAAAGTAGGTTCCCATCGGAGGATTCGATTTAAGGATTTAATCATTTATCAAGAACAGCGAGACAGAAAGCGCCGTAAACTATTAGACCAGCTAATCGAGATGACTGAGGAAGCTGGTTTATACGAGGAATAGGATTAATTCACTTTTTAATATGGCTAAAGTTGCTGTTCTACTTAATGCTTGTCTTTTGTTTTCCCTATATTTGCTTGATATTCTTCACAATCGCGAACTGACGACGCAGCAAGCTGCCGATATCCTGAATGTATCGCGACCATTTCTTGTCAAGTTGCTAGATGAAGGAGCAATTTCTTGTGTCAAAGTAGGTTCCCATCGGCGAATTCAATTGAAGGATTTAATCATTTATCAAGAACAGCGAAAAGTCAAGCGTCGCCAAGGACTTAAGGAATTAACTCAATTTCTTCAAGAGGAAGGATTTTACGAAGCACGAATACACGATATAGTTCAAGATTAAGAATGTTATGATTGCAAGCAGCATCAATAAACCCTAAAATTCCAGGTACAATCAAGAGCGAGCGATGAAAAAGCGTAAAATTTTAGAAAAGGTGCTATCTGGGTCAAAAAACATCAAGTTTAATGAAATGGTGACACTGATTGAAGCCTTTGGCTTTAGTCTGGCGAGAGTCAGTGGCAGCCATCACATATTCAATCATCCTGAAGTGCCAGAAATTGTTAACATTCAAAATAAGAAAGGCGAGGTGACACCCTATCAAGTCCGTCAATTCTTAGCGATAATCGAGGAATACGCTCTCACAATAGAGGATGATCAACCATGAAAGACTATCACATCAATATTTTTTACAGCAACGAAGATGAAGGCTATATTGCCGATATTCCCGACTTAAAATACTGTTCCGCTTTTGGGGAAACCCCAGAATTAGCTTTGCAGGAAGTACAGATTGCTAAAACAGCATGGCTGGAAGCTGCAACAACTGCGGGAAAACCCATTCCCGAACCAAAATACCGACCCGCAATATATCAACTTACTACTTGACAAACGATCGCACAAATCCCCCTTATTGCATCCGATCGATCGTCCAGTACTCCACTACTTCTCCCAGATAATTTGCGCTTGAACTTTCATACTCCGACAAAGCCGTAATTGTTCTAGTAACCTTCAAATTTTGCTATGAACCTGATGCGGACTAAAGTCCTCACTACGAACCTGTCATGGATGCGGACTAAAGTCCTCACTACGAACCTGTACCCTACGATTTTTGCTATGAACCTGATGCGGACTAAAGTCCTCACTACGAACCAAGGATTTTAAATCATAATTGAGGACATCAATTCATCGGTCATTTCAAAATTTGCTGTCACGCTTTGCACGTCATCTAAATCTTCTAGTGCATCCATCAATTTTATGAGCAATCGAGCTTTTTCAGGATTATCAATTTCTACTATGTTGCTCGGAATCCAGCGAGTCTCTGACTGTAAAACTGCAAAACCTGTTTGTTTCAAAACATCAGCCAGTTTTTCCAAATTAGGCACACTTGTAAAAACTTCTGCACCTTCAGTATCCTCATCAATTGATATCAAATCGTAGGATTCGGCTTCGGCTTCTAGGGATGCTTCAAACAATTGTTCTTCATCAATGGGGCCGCATACTGTACAAACTCCTTTGTGGTCGAACATCCACCCCACACAACCAGTTTCGCCCAAGTTGCCGCCATTTTTACTAAAAGCTTCTCGCAAGTCAGCCGCCGCGCGGTTGCGGTTGTCTGTCAGCGCTTCAATCAGAATCGCCACGCCGCCAACGCCGTAACCTTCGTAGCGAATGGCTTCTAATTCGGAACTACCTCCGGCTAAACCGGCACCTTTGGCGATCGCCCTTTCTATGTTTTCATTAGGAATACTCGCCGCCTTGGCTTTTTCAATAGCTGTCCGCAGTTGAAAATTGCCAGCGGGATCGGGAACTCCGCTGCGGGCGGCGACAATAATTTCGCGAGATATTCGGGCAAAAACCTTGCCTTTAACGGCATCAACTCTAGCTTTTTGGCGTTTAATATTCGCCCACTTACTGTGTCCTGCCATACTTATTTAAGATTTTTGATTTAAAATGTGCGATCGACATTAAATGATAGCACTCAGATTTTCACAGACCAGATTAACCTAGGGTGTGCACTGCACAACCCGTACACATAGCATATAATGCGATTTTTTGCACGAATCTCAACTTTAATTAAAGCGGATGTCGGTTTCAGTGTCCGTGAGGTGAGAAGTATCGCCATTAAGTGCGATCGACCATTCGTCCCCATTCCGCACCACTTTCACCAAACAGCAAAGAGAAGCATTAATTTTCCTCCTAGCACCGCCCACCAGCCACAGCGCACTTCCCACAACCGACGAACCGTGACCTACTAATAACATATCCTCAGGAAACTGTGCAGCGAGGCGTTTAGCAGTTTCCCCCGCCCTTTTGAGACAAGCTTCCCCGGTTTCGGGATAATTAGCAATACCGCCTTTATAAGAAGCATCAATCCTGGGAAAACGCCTGCACAAATCCTCGACAGATTCAGTTTCCGGCATTTCGGTCATCCATTCAGGATTCAGCCATTCGCACAGTCCCCACTCTAGTTTAATTGACAAATCCAGAGCTTCTGCCGCGTGATTTGCCGTTTGGACAGTTCGCAGAAAAGGCGAAGCAAAAATATGAGAAATTTCTTCACCTTTGAGGCGATTGGCTAGTTGTTTGGCTTGAATGTTACCGTCTTCGGAAAGATGGGGATCGTAGCGGTGTTCTGCGGTGAGAAACCAGTCGGGGTTTACGAAGTCGATGCGGTTTCCGTGGCGTGCGATCCAGACTGTTTGTGGCATAATACAGACGATTTTAGATTTGATATTTGAGATTTTGGATTGACGCTTGACGATTGAAAAAGTTGAGAAGTTGGGAATAAATGATGAATATTCTGGTTGATAGTTTATTTACAGTTGTAGTTTTTTGAGAAGAGGTATTACTTTTAATTAGGCTTCTGGCGATCGACATCAAAGAATTTAATTAATTTTACCACAACTGTGCCTTACGATCGTCGCAACTATTTGACAATGCGCTAGAATAGAATCAGTCACTCTCTACGATCCAATGGCTCAATCTATAAAGCAACTCCACGCCAAAATTCAGGTCATGTCCAGCGATGCGGTGAAGGCGATCGCACTTTCATGGCTGAATCAGTCCAACGGTAATCTCAGCGACTTTGAACGCCTAATCACAGAAATTACTGAGGAAAGCGAGGGATATCAGTGGGGAGAAATTGACACAGCAAACGAGTTTCAACCCCTCAGCGAAGAACAAACCATCGCAATGAGCCTCGCAGCCTTGGAAGATTACCAGAAAAGCAAGACAGGCATTTCGGGCGATCGGGTTAAGGAATGGGCAGATAGTTTAGGTATTACGCTATCCTAAACGATGAAGTCCTGGTATTGCCTACTTACCACGGACAATAACAATTAATAGGTCAACCGCAGATGTAAGACAGATAACGCAGATAAACGCATATAATTTTAAGATATAGCAATCCTAAATGATTATACTCGTTACCAGGCAGAGCGAAAGTAACGCAGATCCGGACGCTCTGCCGACCTTTTCGCAGCCGAGGCTCTTCAAGAGTGACATCGGTTCCCAGGCTCTTCCTGGTAACCAGTTATTGAAACTGATTTAGGATTGCTATAGAAGAGAAAATGAATGCAATTTTGTTTATTTGTCCATTCTATTTTTCTTCCAGTCCGCGGAGGCGGACATCGTTTGTGTAGCCGCGAATTCCATTCGCCCGGTAACTGCGGACATTGTTTGTGTAGCCGCGAATTCCATTCCCCCGGTAACTGCATTGTTTGTGTAGCCGCGAATTCCATTCGCCCGGTAACTGCGGACATCGTTTGTGTAGCCGCGAATTCCATTCGCCCGATAACTCAATTTGTATAGACGCGAATCACATACTCCCCCTAACTCGCAGCATCTTATTTCCACCTTTTTGAAACTCATAGGGAGCCTCTTGAACTTCCACACGAAAATTTCTATTTTTCAATTCGGCAATAATCGGATTTAAATGCTCAGATTCCTCTCCGCTAAAACTTTGCAACAGCGGAAACACTCGCACTTCCTTAGCAACCCGACACATTTCCATAATTGCTTCTAGATGAAATTCTTCCGAAAGCAGGTGAGAATAAGCAAATAAGAAATGGCTGCACAAAGCTAAATCAAATTGACCGTTATCGAAGGGCAAAACAGGCAGCTCAGCAGTCAGGTAGCGGCCTTGCTCCAAGCCAGAGGGAAAATCTGCTAAAAATTCCTGCATTGCTTTCATCCGCACTTCGCCTAGCTGGTACGGCGATTCAAAACTGTTCCACAGGTAACCGTCTACATTGGCCTTAACAGCGTCAATCACAGTTTGATATGTTTCTTGGATGCGATCGCCAATTTCCACCGCCGTAAACTGATAAACCGGATCGCAAGAAATCACCTTGTTACCTTGGCGAGTCATTTCAGCATTGAAACTCGCCGGCCCGCCCGCACAATCTAGAATTGCTCGCTTGAGGTCACTTGATGTCAAGCTAAACATTCCTATGTATTCATCCAAGCAGCGTCCCCAGGGAATTACCTTCTCCAATTTTAGTGACACTTGTCTTTGTCCCGCAGATACAATTATTAATATTTTACATCAAAGAAGGATCGTTTTTTCTAGATCTTTTATTTCGGGGGGTTGATTTGCATCCCGACTTATGTATAAATAATTTTGAGAACATTTGGCTAGCTTTACGCTTTCTTTATAAAGAAGGTACTCGATTGCCGCACAAATTTTATGATTCCACCTCTGGATTTTCCAGGGCAGCGAGGCTACACTGGACAGAACGGAAAATAAACTAAAATTAACTAGCTTGCATTGCGATCGTTCAATGGCAGACTGCAACCAGGAAAGAAAGATGAAACATAACGTTCAAACCGCTACAAGTCTTAGTTTGTCAGCACTCCTGGTGCTGAGCAGTTCGCTGCCCAGTATAGCTCAGTTGCCTGCCATCAGAAATCCTGCACCCGCTAGGAACCAAAACAGGCCGAGAGTACCGCCACCACCGCCTCCGGGTTCGAGTTTCCCACGGATCGGCAATTCGGGTTCGCTGATACAAGAAGCGGCTTATACTTTAGGCCCGGGCGATCGCATTGCTTTAGATATCTTCGGCGTCCCTGAATTTAGCAAAGAATATCAAGTCTTAGTTGACGGAACCCTCAATCTACCAATCATTCGCAGCGTCTCAATTCAAGGGTTGACGCTGCAACAAGCCGCTACCGTCATTACCAAGCGATACGAACCCTTCATCAATGTTCCCGTTGTCACGGTGACTCTGATGGTTACTCGCCCCCTAAATATAGGTGTTGCCGGTGAAGTTACTCGCCCCGGTTCCTACAAAATTAATGCCAGCAGAGAAGGAACCGGAGGAGGCGTAAAATTTCCAACTTTGATGGAAATGCTGCAAGTTGCTAAAGGGGTGACATCCGCAGGAGATATGCGAAATGTCCAAATTCGCCGTCCCCGCAGAGGCGGAGCAGAACAACTTATTACTGTTAATTTGCAGGATTTTTTAGATACGGGAAATTTGAGCCAAGATGTCACGATCCGAGATGGAGATACAATTTTTGTACCGACAGCAAGTGCTCTCAATACCCAAGAAGTCCGTCAAAGAGCCAGTGCTAGTTTTTCCGCTGATATTACTAAACCAATTGGCGTGGTAATTGTCGGAGAAGTCAACAGGCCGGGGCCTTATACTGTATCTGCTTCGGATTTGCGATCGACTAACCAACAAACAGATCTGAGTTTTGTCTCTATTGAACAACAACAAGGAGGAGGAGCCGTTGTCGGACTACCAACAATCACTAGAGCGCTCAAAATTGCTGGCGGTATCACCACAGAAGCAGACATTCGTCGCGTCCAAATCCGCCGCCGTATCAGAGGTGGGACTGAACAAACTATCACGGTAAATCTGTGGGATTTGCTGCAAAAAGGTGATGCAACTCAAGATGTTTTACTGCAAGAAGGAGATAGCGTCATTATTCCGACGGCATCTACTGTAGACTTAGCTGAAGTTGCCCAACTCGGAAGTACAAGTTTCTCTCCAAATGCGATCAGCATCAATATTGTAGGGGAAGTGATCAGGCCCGGAGCTTTACAGGTTAAACCTAGTACATCCCTCCACCAAGCTTTGCTGACTGCGGGTAGTTTCAATCAATTGCGGGCTAAAAAAGATAAGGTGGAACTGCTGCGCTTGAACCCCAACGGTACTGTTACTCGCCGCACTATTAATGTCGATTTTGCTCAAGGGCTGAATCCTGACAATAACCCAACTCTCCGAAACAACGATGTGATTCTCGTAGCGCGATCGGGCTATACTAGGGTTGCAGACAATATTGCCACTTTCTTGCAGCCGATAACAGGAGTTGCAGGTGGAATCAGCAGCGTTAGCGGAATTTTTACTGGGTTTCAAACAACTATCAACGCTTTTCAGAACTTATTTTTGGGAGGAGATTTCGATCGGCGAAATCAACTCAGACAGCTTCGAGAACAACGAGAAGACAGACAAGAGCAACGTCAAGACAGACTGCTAGACAGAGAGTTACAGCGTGAAGAAAGACAGCGGCAAGCTGAAGACAGACAGCAGCAAGCTGAAGACAGACGCTTGCAACTCGAAGACAGACAGCGGCAGATAGAGCTTCAAGATCGGCAACTTCAAATTCAACAGCAGCAAAATCAGCAGCTACAGCAACTACAACCACAGCAAATTATGCCAACTACTACTCCTTGATATTTAGCGCTAGGGTGCGTCAGTTTAGTAATTGTCGATCGTGACAAAAATCTAATTCTGACACACCATTGATTCCGTGGTGCCTCACTTCTAAGATTGTGAGGAAAGTAGCAAAAATATCATTTTTATGACGCACCCTACTTCACTGAAATGACATAAATCAAGTCCGCATAAACGGACTTAAAATTAAGAGTTTAGCAGGATATTCTTATGTCAGATAAAGTGTGAGTTGTCAAGTTTAATTCAAAATATTTAACAAAACTTTTCTGTATATATCTAAACCTTTGGCATTGAGGTGAACGCCGTCTATCGTTAAATCTCCATTTAGAGCTTTTTCCTTAAATAAGGCTTGTATGCCACTAGATTCCACGGTCATATTTTCGTCGGTGGCAACTTGATTGATGAGAACATTAATTTCATCAACTCTGGCAATTGTTCCGGCAAATTTAGGATTGTAGCTGGCGGCAAGAGTTGAGTAAAAAGCAGGAATCAGAATAATCTGTTTGGTGCCGATCGATCGCATAATTGCGATCGCCTGTTTCAAATTGCTGACAAACTGCTCGTCGCTGATGCCGTACATAGCATCATTTGTGCCGATCGCCAAAATTGATTTTTTGCAAGTAAACCCCTGGGGCACTACAAGTTTAAGCTGTTCTAGCAGAGAAACAGAACTCATTCCGCCGATCGCAAAATTAAAGTTTTTTTCTCCCAAAGAATCGCCCAATGCCGAAGAAATAGAATCGCCCCACACGCAACCTTGATATTGCCGGTCTTTAATTTGCTGCACCTGATTGTACACCAAAACTTGCCACCACAGGGCAGAGCTCACTGTATCTCCCGCAGGTGGCGGGCCCGCTAACACCCGAAACGGGATGTAAGCGAACAACAAGAAAGCCAAGATGGCCCAGATCAATCTAAATTTAACTTTCATAAAACTTGCTACTCTTGCTGCTACTTCAGTTTATGCTATTGCTTTAACAAGCCGTCAGCATTTGTGCAAATTTCTATAAATTGTACTCTGTACATTTCCAAATACCCCTACATATATCAAACTGAGATGGTAAAATAATTTAGGACTAATATTATGTCTAAACCAGTTGACTGGACAGTTGGCATCCCCGCTAGCACCCTGATAGCCGTCGGAACCCAGGTCAGCGGGAGATTTCCTCTAGATGGAGCAAGTGCCCAAAACTTACTGTACCGCATGGATGGCAAGAACATTACCAGCTATATCGTCTACGATGACAGTGGACGGGCAATTAAGCGAGTAGACTTGACAGGAAGGGCTCATGCAAATGTGCCGACACCTCACGCCGTTGAATACAAACACAACCAAAACTCAGCAGGAGACATTTATGTGCAAGCTGAGAAAACAGTTAGGCCAGCTAGATTGGATGAAATACCCTAGAAATTATGTTCATCAAACAAATATCCTTGAATGCAGATAAACTAATCGATTTCCAGCAATGGAAAAAAGCCAACGGCGATGATTTTTCACTCTGGGATTATCTTTTTGGATCTGCTAATATTGAAATTGCCATAGCTTTCACAAAACTATTCTGGCCAGATTTTGTCGAACATGAAGGCGGCATCTTTTTGTCCGAAGCCTTTAACAGTCAAATCTACGAACAGTGGAAAATCGAGCTAGGGAATGATGTCGCTGCAATTGAGCAGGTGATGAACCACCAGCACGTTGATGACATTCTCCCCGGTGCCCAAAACGCTAGCAGTGACAATTTATTGTATTTGGGACAAGCATTAGCTCAGATGTGGGAAAGTCGCCTAAAATCGCTTTATCCTCAGCGCCGTTTTCAAGTTAAATGCGATCGGGACGAACACACGGTTGTAGTGACATTTTTTCAAGATAATTAATCAAGCCTTCGCCCCCAACAATTCAGGTTGCAAAACCTGATTTAATTTGCCGCTGCGAAACCCCTCCAAATCCAAAGTCGCATACACAAAACCAAACTGCTGAAACACCGCCACCAATGCAGGCAAATCCGCATTTAATACAAACTCTCGAATCTCCTGGGCCGGCAATTCAATTCGCGCCGTATCTCCATCCGATCGCACGCGCAGATTTTTCAGCCCCAACTGCCGCAAATACCGTTCAGCGCGCCCCACTCTTTGCAACTTTGCAACGGTGATTTCTTCACCGTAAGGAAAGCGCGAACTCAAACAAGGCTGTGCCGGTTTGTCCCACCAAGGCAAATCCAATTCTCTTGCTAACTGTCGCACTTCAAATTTAGTCATGCCGACTTCTGCTAAAGGCGATCGCGCGCCCCGTTCCTTTGCAGCCTGAATCCCCGGGCGGTAATCCTTTAAATCATCACCATTCACCCCATCCACCACATAAGGATAACCCTTGGCAAGTGCTAGCGGTTTCAAAGTATCGTGCAGTTCACTTTTGCAAAAATAGCAGCGATTAACCGGGTTAGAAGTATAATTAGGATTGGCCATTTCCTGAGTTTCGACTTCCTGGTGGGCGATGCCAATTTCTGCGGCTTGAATCCGGGCATCTTCCAAATCTTCTGTCAGTAGAGACGGAGAAACAGCCGTTACAGCCAAAGCGCGATCGCCCAACACGTCAAAAGCAATTTTTGCCACCAAAGTGCTGTCAATGCCACCAGAGTAGGCAATCAGCGCTCGTTCCATCAGCGCGAAAATGTCTTTTAATTCTTCGAGTTTTTTCACTAACATGATTTCAATTGGGATTACTGTAGAAGGCGATCGATATTAGATCCCCAACAACTTCTGCGAAGTCGGGGATCTAAATATTCTGTTTTTTTAGGTGGGTTTAGTTATTCTGGATCGATACCGAGGGCTGCCAATCGCGCCAAAAGTTCTTGATTGCGCTGTCTTTCCTGTTCCAACAGCGTTTGGGCGGACTCTTTATCTTGCTGTTCGCGATCGGCCCGCTGGCTTTCAGCTTCTGCCCGCTGGCTTTCAGCTTCTGCCCGCTGGCTTTCAGCTTCTGCCCGCTGGCTTTCGGCTTCTGCCCGCTGGCTTTCGGCTTCTGCCCGCTGACGTTCTACTTCTGCCCGTTCTTCCGGCCACAAAAGCAACTCTCCGTCTGCATTCCACCAGCGCAGCCAATTTCCTGTTCTACCTTCCCGAGTTCCCACCCAAACTCCCAAAAATAGATTTAATCCAGGTATCAAATAACGCCCATTTTCATCAGGATCTTGATTGTTGTAGCGATCGGATTCCAGCGCATAAACTTCTATTCTGCCTGTATGCGGCCGAAAAATGACATAGCGAGGAACTTTGATTACTTGTTCGTAAAAGAACCACTTGCCGATTTCTTCTGTGTGTTCGACGGAGTATTCATCGCCGTAAGTAGCTGAGAGAAATTCCATCACTACAAAAGGCACTGTTCCTTCGGTATGAGGCGTGTAACTGCGGCGGGGATAGCTGTGAGGCCAAGGTTGAACCGGTTGCACGTACATCCAGTCTGGGGCTTTGCAAATAGTGCGATCGTCCACAGCAGCACACAAAGCAAAATTAGAAACTATGAGTGCATCTTGGATTAGTTCCGGGGAATCCACTACAGACTGGCGCAAACCGTTAGAGATTAAAGGATGTTCTATATTTTCCACGGGGTCATCTGGTAGAATAAAATCATCGGGAAGCAGCGGCCAGGTAATTTTTAGCTGCGATATCGGTTTGTGAATTACAGCAGTCATAAGTCACCTCATTTTACCAATAAAAGTTTGACTTTTAGTCGAGATTGGCGATCGACAACCTTCTCTATATCTTAGCGTGCTAATTCCACAATCAAATTCGTTTGCAGCGAGGACTCTTCCAGCAAACAATTACCGCTGACAATGCGGAATCTATATTTTAAAATTCTCGACGCGAAAATATGGCGATCGCAATTGACAGCAGCAGCACCACATACAGCAAACCATAGCCCGCATCTGTAATCAAACCCGCCAAGTAAGGTACTTGTCCGTAAACAGCATCATTTCTCAAATTGAACCGGGCTAAATCAGGCAAAACTAGATAAAGTCCCATCATCAATTGTTCAATGCCAGGATTTTTAGTTAACTTGCCAAAAGCCACTAAATCCCGCGTCGAGTGTCCCATCAAATAAACGCTAAATGTCAGTAAAGTAGCCAGCAGCGAACTGCTAAAAACTCCAAATAAAATCCCCACACCGGCCATGAGGCACAGCTCAAACCACACGAACAGCGAAGCGATTAAAATGCTGCCCAAAGGGTAAGGAATGCGACTCAAACTCAGAATAACCAGATAGATGACAGTCATTGCTGCTACCAGAACGAATAGCACCGCCGACATCCCTAAGTGCTTGCCCACAATTAACTCAGCCCGGCTTATCGGCTTGGCAACTAACAGGTAAACAGTCCGCTTTTCAATTTCTTTGTTGACCAGTCCGGTAGCCACAAAGACTGTGACAATTATACCCAGGATGCTCATCGCAGCCAAACCAATATCTAAGATAATTTTATTTTCGGTTGTCGCTGCCAATTCCGGTATCAAGCGCACCGAGGCTCCCATCAACAGAGCAAAAATAATAATTAAGTAAAGGATGCGATCGCGAATTACTTCCCAATATACATTAGTCGCGACTGTCAAGATTCTTCTCAAATTCATCTAGTTATTAACCCGCGGTCAACTTTAGCCATATTTTAGTGCAAGGAAGAGGGAAGTTCGGCAACGGATTTTTTAACGGATGTAACGGATGGATGTTGAGGGTAGAAGTCAAGGGTGAAGAAAGAGGATTTTTCCCATCTCCCCCTCTTCCCATCCCGACGGGTGTAGGTTTTTTGGTAAAAGCCTTATCCCATAAGAGTTTGAGATTCCCGCCAAGCCAAAGCCCAAAACCTTTGCAATGTCTAGATTTGCTGGGTTTTGCCAGTGGAAAACCTACACCTCTCCCCCTCTCCCCCCTCTCCCATCTCCCTTATCTCCCCCTCTCCTAACGGCCAGAGACAAGCTCAAACTTGACTGTCTCCCGAAGTTCCATCTTTTTTCAGTCCCGGTTTAGAGGGTTTGGTAGTGTCGCAGGTTACAGTCGCTCTATTGCCTACATCGATCACCTCGCAAGATTTGGTCAACGAATATATTTCGGGTCTAAACACCAGCCCCAGCCAAGTTGCCTGCATCTGTAACTGATAGCGGGACTCTCCTTGGACGATCGAAGTTTTGACCTCCCAGCTCGCATCTTCTGGGACTACCCGAATTGTTTTTAACGCTTGATTCTTCAGAAAAAATCGCTCGTTGTCAATATCTATTAACATTTGTTCTACCTGCGCCCACGGTTTTGTGCGAGCTTCATTTTGCAGGTATCGATCCATTGCATTGAGGATGACCACTCCTCGGGAGCGATTAATAGTTGGCTGTTGAAATGTCACCACATAATCGCTTTTCCTCAAATCCTGCGATAAAACGCTCGGATATTGTTCTATCCAACCTTGAATTAAAAAGTGAAATCCAAACCAACAGGAAATCAGCAGGTGAATGAGAGTAATCATCAAAAACTGAGGCCGCACTAACGATCTGATACCTTCCCGTTTTGACTCGCTATTCCAAATCTCTATTACACCCAAAATTATTACTGCTATAATTGGGCCGGATATCCATGCTATTTCCTTCCTATCTGACGGCAATCGGATCAGCAACCACAAGCCAATTAAGATGCTGGTCACCCACGGACTCAGACTTACTTTTTTAATCGTAAAAGGTTGCTGGCTGGTCAGCAAACCCATTGACAGTGTAAAAAATAACCAGCTCATATCAAACATCAGAGTTCTTGTCGGCCAGTCTGTGATTGCCGCCACCGTCAGCAAAGCTAAAAATATGCTGAGCAGTAAAGGCGTCTTCCAGTGGACAACTTTAGGCGGAATTATCGCCTTTTGAAATTTTTTATTGGTTTCCCAAAGGTTGTTAGTCAGCTTCGTGAGTTGCTGAGTCACATCCAAAAATTGCTTCATCATAGATTTCAATTGACGCTTTGCAAAAACAATACGGTTAAAATAACGAAATTGCTAACAGTGTGGGCGATTAAAACTGCCCCAAACTGGGTAGTTACTCGAAAAGTTTTTTTGGGAGGACGGCGGCTGAGAGTTGGCGGCCCCAAAAACTGAGGTTTGGAAGCTTTTTTGTTACCAGAAACCATGTTCTCTATGAATTCTAGTCCCTGCCATTTGGCGAGAAAAGTGATTGCCAATACCGAGAGGGCAATCGCAGTTATTGCAGAGTAAGTATTCTGACCTCCGCCTAATAAAATATAACCGATAAGTTCTTCTCGCCATTCTTTGGAAATAACGCTTTCAATGCCGAAGAAAACTAACCAACCCACGCAAGTGCAAGCGAGATTGAGGATAGCTGTATATTCAACGCTGGTTTTGGGGCCGAGTTTCAGTAGTTTTTGCAGAAACCACGATTCGATCGCGATCGCCAAAAACATCATTAAAATTTGCACCAAAACAGTCCGAAATGGGAAAACACTCGCAATCATAAGCATTCAGGTATATCAGCCCGTGTTAGATTTTAATTGTACATCAGAAGCGGAATAATCTAGAGCGTAGGTTTTAGCCCCTAATCCTCTTCGATCGCCCTTCTGAACATTAGGTGGTTGAGGTTGTATCCTATAATCTTTTGAGATCGTCCAACAGAAGGGAAATATTAAACATTCAATGGGCGCGATCGAATACCCACCCCGAGACAGACTAAAATAAGTGCGGATTATGGTAAGGAATGGCATTGGTATTCGGACAGCCTCATCCCGCTCAGAACGCATCGCGGGTCAGATTCACGTCTACGACGGTGCTGGTAAAGGCAAGTCTCAGGCAGCTTTGGGAGTAGTGTTGCGCTCGATCGGGCTGGGTATCAATTCTGACTCGCCCACGCGAGTCTTGTTGCTGCGATTTTTGAAAGGCCCAGGCCGCTCCTACGACGAAGATGGGGCAATTGAAGCCTTGCAGCGGGCATTTCCGCACTTGATCGACCAAGTGCGTACCGGCAGAGCCGAATATTTTGGGGCCGAAGCAATCACCCGCTTCGATCGCACAGAAGCCCAGCGAGGCTGGGATATCGCCAAAGGAGCGATCGCCAGCGAGCTTTATTCTGTAGTAGTTCTAGATGAACTAAACCCCGTATTGGACTTGGGTTTGCTGCCAGTGGACGAAGTAGTCCAAACCCTCAAAAACAAACCAGAATATTTAGAAGTAATCGCCACTGGCCGAGCGGCCCCCGAAGCTTTGCTGGATATTGCCGACTTGCACTCAGAAATGAAGCCCCACTATCACCCCGCAGCGGCCGAACACAATATTTCAGGTATCGAAATATACACAGGAGCGGGCAAAGGCAAATCTACGAGCGCATTGGGGAAAGCTTTGCAGGCAATAGGTAAGGGTATCAGCCAAGACCAATCTCACCGCGTCTTAATTGTACAATGGCTCAAAGGTGGTAGTGGCTATACAGAAGATGCGGCGATCGCAGCTTTGCGGCAAAGTTACCCGCAGTTAGTAGACCACCAGCGGTGTGGCCGAGATGCTATAGTTTGGCGGGGGCAACAGCAAGAGTTAGATTGCATCGAGGCAGAACGCGGCTGGGAAATCGCCAAAACGGCGATCGCCAGCGGCTGGTATAAAACGATCATTCTCGACGAACTCAATCCAACAGTAGACTTAGAACTGCTGCCGGTAGAGCCGATCGTCGAAGCCCTGCTGCGAAAGCCCCGCGATACAGAAATCATTATCACCGGGCGCTGCCACAAACCCCATGGTTACTTTGACTTGGCAAGCGTACACTCGGAGGTATACTGTCACAAACACTACGGCGATCGGGGCGTAGAACTAAAGCGGGGTGTAGACTTTTAGACCCCAGAGCGGTGCGGAGTTCAATCCGAGCCAGAATTATTTAAAGACGGCCCTGCCTGGGAAACCGGAAATTGCCACAAAGCGTTGTAACCAAGTAACCAATCTCTCACTTTTCTTTGTCTGGCGATCGCCCGATCGACCCTTGTTAATCTTTAATTTCCTTCCCCGGAGGCGATCCCCGAGCGCCAATCCAGAATGGAACATTAAGAATGTGAGCCGCGTCTTCTTGAGCGTGAGCACATGAGACATTGCACAAGGATTATTAAAGGGTGAAGACATTGAAAATAAAAGCTTACAAGCAAAAAGTCCGCGAGGGAGAAAGTCTAGACAGGGTTAACACCAGTAGGCTAGACTTGCGACTGGCAAACAGGTTAAACTACAGCGGCATCCAAACATTCGGTGTTCTAGGCAGTGTCTGTAGTCGCACAAGCGATGACCAACAAGTAGAGGAGTGAAGCTGTATGACAACGTTAACTGACAATTCCGATCAAACTAATTTAAACACTCCGGGACTGGGCCCGGATACAATCTTTGCCGGAGCGGGGGGGGATTTAATTACAACTTCTACCCTCGGCGGCAGCTTAATATTTGGCGAACGCGATAACGATACTCTAATTTCCGTCGGCCCCAACGATAGCCTATACGGTGGCCCTGACGAAGATTCATTAGTAGGCCAGCGCGAGCGGGTTTTCCTGTCGGGCGATGGAGGCAGTGACACCGTAATTGCTCAAAGCCGGAATTCGACGCTGTTGGGCGGTGCGGGAGATGACTTGCTCCAAGGCACTGTCGATGGCAACCTGATGTTTGGTAATCAGGGTGCAGATACGATGCTAGGAGGCGCCCTCGGAAGAGACACCCTCTACGGTGGCAAGGACAATGACTCCCTCGGCTTCTTCATCGCAGGCGGCGGCAACAACCTCGGTCTTCGCATCGGCGGCAGTGCCGGTGGCAATCAAGGCAGCAACTACCTGCGCGGAGACTTGGGCGACGACTTTATTGTAGGTATCAATCAGAAAGATACTCTGATCGGCGGTAAAGGCAACGACACAATATACGGTGTGGCCAGCAACAGCTATCTTTCCGGCGACCTAGACAACGACACCTTAGTCATTCTAAACAGTACCCAGTCGAGTCCGTTTTCTTCGAGCGTCATCACGATCGGCATTGAGAAAACAACCTTGCTCGGCGGTGAGGGCAACGATTCTCTCCTAGGCGGTATCGGCGACTTTGGTACCGGCAAAAACTTGTTGGACGGCGGTGCTGGTAACGACACGATCACGGTTTTTGCTACTCAGGATACGGCATTGGGAGGCGCAGGCGATGACTTCATCAAGTCGTCTACGGTGTCTGCACTTTCCAGCGTAGGCGCGTCGAGTTCATTTCCAGGCTTCGCGGGTCGCAACTTGCTCAATGGCGAAGATGGTAACGACACGATCGTTGCAGCTTTTGCGAGTGATAGCATGATCGGTGGCGGTGGCAATGACAGCTTGAGCGGCATCTTTAATCAAGCCTTCGGTGGAGATGGCAACGATACGATCGATGCCACCACTTTTGCGATCGGTACTACTACTGCGCTGATTACTCTTGACGGCGGCCTGGGTGACGATCTGTTACTTGGCAACACCAGCACTAACCTTACTACCACCGGCACCGTCACAAACTTCATGAACGGTGGTGAAGGAAGTGACACGATCGTGTTTGGTAGCAGACGCGATCGATTGGTTGGCTCTTTTGCTGGTAACGACTTTATCTCCTACGCCACCAGTGTCAACTTTGCCGGTGCCACATCGACAAACCTCATTACCGATACCTTAGGTTCCAACTTCATCATTGGCGGCAACGGTACTGATGTCATCACTACCGGTGCTGGCGACGACATACTGTTCGGCGGCCCCGGCAGTCTTCCTACTGGATCGACATCTGACGGGGACGACACCTTAAATGCCGGCGGCGGAAACGACACGCTGTTGGGCGGCTTTGGGAACGACTATTTGCTCGCAGGAGACGGCAACGACTCTCTCGGTGGCGGGCCCGGTGCAGACACGCTGATTGGCGGCGCCGGCAATGACAGCTTCTACTACAACAACTTCGGCGAGGGCGTCACGATCAACGCCAACGGTAGCCTGGGTAGCAGCCCAGACCAAATCGGCGATTTTGAAGTCGGCCGTGACAAGTTGGTATTGAACTTCGACTCCTTCCTGTTACCACCATTTGACAATAGTCTGCCAAATCGACCTTCTTCCAGGGCGTTCTTACAGGTGGAAACCGGAACTTACAACAACGATCTGACTCCTGCAGGAGCAACTCCAGGACAAGCAGTCCTCGTTTACGAAGGTTCCACAGGTCGCTTGCTGTACGACCAAGACGGTGCTGGCGGCCAAGCACCAATTCAACTGGCACTGCTGAACGGCCGACCAGGCTTGACGGCGACTGATATTACCCTGATTTAATTTAGGTGGCAGCGGGTGGGAGTCGGTTTGGAAAAAGCCGTAGCGTAGCGGGGCGTAAGCCATCGCCCGCGCCAACTCTAAAAACTAATTGTGCTATGTTTCCAGCTAGGGATATGAATCCCTAGCTTTTTTATTGCATGGGGAATTGGGAATTGGGAATTGGGAATTGGGCATTGGGCGGAGCGAAGCGGAGGGATGGGGCATCGGGCTTTTATAACATTGGCATTAAAAGGAAGGGCAGATTCACCGATCGATTTTGCCACCAATCAATCATTCCTTAAACTAAGAGGGCCCAAGCCCAACAACATACCTCATATGGGAGCTCGAACCGCTATATTTTGTTTGCCAGTAAGTTAGGCATTACCCTAGAAAATGCTGAAATGCTCAAACAGGCTTTAAAAGAAGCTGCTATTAACGAAGATGTTGTTATTCAGAAAAACAATGAATACGGAACACATTACAACATGAAATTCTTGTTGAAAACCGAAGTAGGTGAATCTCTGATTCTAGCAGCTTGGATCGTCCGCTCAGGTGAAACTTTCCCCAGATTGACAAGTTGTTATCCCGTCAAAAAGTGAGGTAAAAACAATGAAAAAAATTAAAGACCTAGATATTGTTGCTTTAACTGAAGATTTAGAAGCAACCCATTTTGAAACAAAACAAATCATTAAATTATATAAAGGATAAGTGGGAACAGTCGTGATGGAATTTGATGGCAGTGCTTTTGAGGTAGAATTTTCTCATCAAGATGGCACAACTTATGCAATGGAAACAATCCTCGCTACAAAATTAATGCTTTTACATTATGATTTAGTAGAATCTGTAGGGGCAGTTAGCCGATAGATTTTGCCAGCAATGATTTTTCTAATCTACAAAAAGTATCTCTAAAAAAAATCCCGCAAACGATATGTTATTTGCGGGATTTAGTAGGCAGGAAACTTGTCGCAAGAAATACTTTATGCTCGGTCTACAATCTCTTTGGCTTTATCTTTGAGGTCTTCTTTCATGTGAATTGCTGATGCTTCGTCCTGCTTGGCTTGACCTTCTAATTTATCTTTTTGGTTGCCTGTAACTTCGCTCACAGCTTCTTGAATTTTGCCTTCAATATTCTTGGCAGTTGCTTCGACTCTATTTTCAATGGTCATAATTTTTTCTCCTAACCTTACAACTACTACTGTATAAATTAAAAGCTGAGTCTTAATCTATCTTGAGAAAGATTTAGATATCTATCTAAAGATTGGTTAAATCGGAACTTCGACAAGTTTATTGCGGGAGGAAAGACCGGATTTAATTGCGATCGCCGATTTGGGCACTTTAAACTTTTTCGCCAACAGCACGATTAACTCTGCTTATTGGCTTTTCCATCCACGGGCGGGGATTTGAGGTGTACTGTCAGGCTGCCGTCTGGTTGCTCTTGGATGCTTTGCTGTTTGGAATTAGTTTTAACTTTGACTGCAAAATTTTTCATGTGACTAACAACTCAATAACTAATAACCAATAACCAATAACCAATAACCAATAACTAATAACCAATAACTAATAACTAATAACTAATAACTAATAACTAATGACTATCTGAATGTTCGATTTTTGTTCCCAAAACTTTGAGAAATTCAGCCAGCCAGTTAGGATGTGCAGGCCATGCGGGGGCTGTGACTAAGTTGCCATCGACTACGGCTTCGGTAACGGGAACTTCGGTATATTTGCCACCAGCCCGGAGTATGTCGGGGCTGCAAGCTGGATATGCGGTGCAGCGTTTGCCTTCGAGTACGCCGGCGGCGGTGAGGACTTGCAATCCGTGACAAATAGATGCGATCGGCTTTTTGCTGTTGGCAAAGTAGCGGGTAATTTGCAGCACTTGTTCGTTGAGGCGGATGTATTCTGGCGATCGTCCTCCAGGGATAATCAAAGCGTCGTAGTCTGCGGCGTTAATTTCGTCAAAAGTTGCGTTTAAAGTAAAGTTGTGACCGGGTTTTTCGCTGTAGGTTTGATCGCCTTCAAAGTCATGAATTGCGGTGCGAATTGTTTGACCTGCGGCTTTGTCGGGGCAGACTGCATGGACGGTGTGACCTACCATTTGCAATGCTTGGAATGGAACCATTACTTCGTAGTCTTCTACAAAGTCGCCGACTAGCATTAAGATTTTTTTTGCAGCCATGTTTGTAACTCCTGTTATTTTGATTTGCTTAAATAGCAATAGACTTTAGATAAGGCTGATCCCCCCTAGCCCCCCTTAAAAAGGGGGGAACAAGAAGGTGCTGCGAAGTCCCCCTTTTTAAGGGGGATTTAGGGGGATCTCCGAGGAATAAACAGTTTTAACCCAAGCGTATTTGCTTAAATAGGATTAAAAAAAATGCAGGGCAGTTAAAAAGCCTGCCCCGCCAGCTATTCTGGAATTTAGAAACCGTTGCGGCCCCAAATTACCATTGAAATTGAGAAGGAGAACAAAACTAGCACCGAAACCCAACCGAGTGACAAAATATCCATAGCTATTTATTGAACAAACTGTACAAAGTGACTCCAAAGCTTATCATAAGTCAATTTGAGCTATTTTTGAAATGAGGGCGCTGTGAAGGACTCGTCAAATTTTAGTCCCGCTGAGCGGGTAGAATCTTTGAAAGCAGGGAGTGTTGCTGCTTTTTCTTGTTTGCTGGCTTTTGGGTCGATCGCCCTTGTTAACAGCTTAATCTTAGCCCAGAGGTGGGATGCTCTGGCGGGTTTGCAGGTCAGGGAAATTGACCTAAATTTTGGATTGAGAGGATTGATGGCACTTGTGGGCGGTTTTTTGTTCGGCGTGACTTACCGCTATGCGATTCGCTGCGATACTAACCCACAGCTTAAATCTGGCGTGGTGTTGGCTTTTGGGTTGGTGCGGGCTTTTGGACAGTTGGATGCTGGATTGTCTTTTGAGGCGGGGAAAATGCCGGGTTTGCAGGAGTTATTACCGTTTGCGGTGGTTGGGGTCGAGAGTGTGGTATTGTTTGCGATCGCAGGTTTGGTGTTGGATTGGGCGATCGTCTTTGAGGGCTTCGCTAACGGGCGATCGTTGATTAAACCTTTTGATTCTTGAGTGCGATCGGATTTTACTCAAATCAGGCAGAATTTTTTTGAACAGGCAAGATGCCTGTTCCACAAGCAGTAAATTATCTTGTGGGGTGGGCTTCTAGCCCGCCCAGAATTTTTTTGAACAGGCAAGATGCCTGTTCCACAAGCAATGAATTATCTTGTGGGGTGGGCTTC
>NZ_JAEQCE010000082.1:40306-63073 GCF_020738665.1 Microcoleus sp. PH2017_08_TRC_O_A | reverse complement strand
TGGGGTGGGCTTCTAGCCCGCCCAGAATTTTTTTGAACAGGCAAGATGCCTGTTCCACAAGCAATGAATTATCTTGTGGGGTGGGCTTCTAGCCCGCCCCTAGAAATTTAATACCTCATATTCGAGATTCCCATAAACCATTTGTTTGTCAACTGCCGACAAAACTTTATTATTAGCAGCATCCGAAACTAAACACTGACAAACTAACTGCGCTACATCCGCCCGGTGAATCGTTCCCGCAACTCGACAATCTTCTGTTAACACACCATTGCCCGTCGCAGGTTCCGATTTCAATCCGCCCGGACGAATTACAGTATAAATCATCCCGCTTGCGATTAAATGATTTTCGGCTTTTTCCTTTTCAAGTAATACCGGGCGCAACGTTTCTAAAGCTTGCGGTGGTAAAGCCGCAGCAGTGTTACCGCTACCGATGGATGAAACTAAAATAAATTTTTGTACGCCCGCTTTGACAGCAGCATCAATCAAGTTTTTGTTTCCCAAATAATCGGCTCTTTCCCCATCTTTTGGCAAGCCGCCAATGGTGCTGATTGCGGCATTGATTGGTGCGCCTCCAGCCATCGCAGCTTCCACAGCCGCTGTATCCAAAGCATCGCCTGTCATGACTTTGATGCCCATTGCTTCTAATTCGGTGCGGTGGTTGGGCGATCGCAAAAGTGCAGTTACTTGTATATTTTGTGCTACCAGACATTTGGCGATTTCTAAGCCAACGCCTCGACTAGCACCCGCTAAAAAGATATGCAATTTCTCTGTCATATTAATTTTGTTTTAATTTGGGCAGTAGTTGTTTTTTGACTGTGGTTTATTGTACAACAATTCTCGCTTAATTGGTGAGTTTTGTTTTTTTTAACCGCAGAGGGCGCAGAGGGCGCAGAGGAAGAGAGGGGAAAGATTCGCAATTTCTAATTTACGTTAGATTTTTTTGCCGACTATTACTACCCAAGATTGAGCTTCGCGCGGCAAACCGGGAGGGCGGTAGTAGTGGCTGACAATGGCAAATCCTGCTTGTTCCAAACAAGGTGCTAAAGTTTCGTATTCCCATCCCGCAGTATAGCGTTTTCCCGTCGGCCGCTCGTCGTAGCCTTCCCAATTTCCCCGGCACATTGACATGACAATTGCACCGCTAACAACTAAGGTTTTGTGCAAATCTTGCAGCACTTTCACCATGTTGTCGCTGGGAACGTGAATTAGGGAAGCATTGGCAAAAATACCGTCAAATTCAGCCTTTGGTAAGTCGAGTTCAAGAAAAGATTGCTGCAAAACTTCGCAGCCGGATAACTTCTTTGCTATTTGTACAAAAGCTGGAGTTGCATCTAAGCCTACAACGGTATGTCCTTGGCTCTTGAATGCTACTAAATCTCGTCCGGGCCCGCATCCTATATCGAGTATTTTACCGGGGTTGCGGGGCATGGCAGCGGTTAGTGCGGATCGATTTTGGGATACGTCGTGATGCCATGTTCCTTCTCGGAAAGATTCGGCGGTTGTCTGGTATTCTGCGATCGTAATTTCTTCGCGTTTGTCCACAATTCCCCCTCTTGTATGATTTAAAATTGATTCATTCAAAAAGACCGGGCGAATGAAATTCGCGTCTACAAAGACAAAACCCGCCTCCGCGGGTTGAAGAATTGGCGGTAAAAATTAGGTGATCTTCTTTAGTCCGCGGAGGCGGACATCGTTTGTGTAGACGCGGTTTCAACCGCCGTCTTATCTTCGGAAAATTCGATCGCAAATCCCCGATCTTCGGGAGATTCGATCGCAAATCCTGCATCTCGAATCATATCCCAATCTTGATTGGCGCTTTGTCCGGGAGTTGTGAGATAATCGCCCACAAAGATCGAATTAGCAGGGTAAAGTCCCAGAGGTTGCATCGATCGCAAATGCACCTCCCGTCCCCCAGCAATCCGAATTTCTTGGCTGGGAAGCAAAAATCGGAACAAGCAGAGAATCCGCAAACATTGGCGCGGATTTAAGCGATTAACGTCCGCAAAGGGCGTTCCGGGGATTGGAATAAAAAAGTTGACCGGTACGCTGGTAACGCCCAAATTCCGCAGCGACAGCGCCAAATCGATCGCATCGTCATCCGATTCGCCCATCCCCAAAATTCCGCCGGAACAAGTTGTGATTCCGGCTGCTTTGACGTTTTCGACTGTTTCCACGCGATCGCCAAAAGTGTGAGTTGTGCAGATGTCCGTGTGGTACGATTCGGAAGTGTTGAGATTGTGGTTTACGCGATCGACTCCAGCTTTAGCTAAACGGTGAGTTTGCTCCTCGGTCAACAACCCCAAACAAGCACAAATTTTTAGGTTATGATTAGCCTTGACCGTTTCTACAGCATCCAAAACGCGATCGAAAGTAGATGCACTCGGTTGGCGGCCAGAAATCACCAAACAAAACGTACCAGCTTTTAAATCTGCTGCGCGTTGGGCTGCATCCAGAATTTTTTCCTTAGCTAACAGCGGATACTTTTCTATTTCCGCACTCGAAATTTTCGACTGAGAACAATAATGGCAATCTTCAGGACAAAGACCACTTTGAGCGTTTAACAAATAGTGCAACCTGACGCGGTTTCCCCAGTAGTGGTGGCGCACCCGATAAGCTGCGTTTAGTTGTTCCAGCAAAACCTCATCCGGCGCGCGCAATACAGCCAAAGATTGCTCGCGAGAGAGACATTTTCCCGCCAGCGAGTCATCAGCCAAATCGTTCCAATTGGGTAAATTCATTACTAAAATTTAAGGGTTTACAGAGTATCCAAAACCTGACGAATTACCCGATAAATCGATTCTAGTTCATCAGGAGAAATGCAATAGGGAGGCATCAAGTAAAGCGTATTTCCCAAGGGGCGGAGCAAAAACCCCGCTTCCAGAAATCTGGCTTTCAATACAGGGGCGATGTCATTAAAATAACCGGAAACGCTTTCCGTTTTCACATCCATTGCTGCGATAGTGCCGCAAGTCCGAATCCGTTCGAGTTTAGGATGATCTATCAGCCATTGATTCAGGTATTTGCGGTGCAGTTTTTCCATTCCTTGATAGGCATTTGGGTTTTGCTCCAAAAGCTCCAGGGATGCTACACTCACCGCACAAGCTAAGGGATTTCCGGTATAAGAATGACCGTGATAAAAAGCTTTGTCCGATTCATCTCGCCAAAAAGCTTGATAAATATGCTCCGATGCCATTGTGACAGCAATTGGCAAGCAGCCGCCAGACAATCCCTTAGACAAACACAGGATATCCGGTGCAGTGTCAGATTTAACAGAAGCAAACAGTTCGCCCGTGCGCCCAAAACCAGTCATCACCTCATCGTAAATCAACAATACATTAAACTGGCGGGCCATTTGTGCGATCGCCCGCAAAAACTCAGGGCGACACATTCGCATACCCGCAGAACCTTGCACCAAAGGTTCGATAAAAATTCCCGCATACCCCTTCCCATGCTTCAACAAAGACTCAAGTTTCTCCAAACTCGCCGCCTCCTTGCTTTCCACCTCATCATCGCCATCAAAAGTCGCAGGAAAAGGCACAACATCCCCAGCAAACATTAAAGGCGCAAAAGGTTCCCACCACAGCGAACTTCTACCCGCAGACATCGCGCCCACAGTATCGCCGTGATAACCTCCCTCAAAACCAATAAAGCTAGTGCGGTTAGTTTCTCCGAGATTTAGCCAATATTGAAACGCCATTTTCAGAGCAACTTCAACAGCAGTCGAACCATTATCAGAAAAGAAAATCCGCGTCAAAGAATCAGGCGTATGAGTTATCAACTTGTCAGCAAGTTTCTGTGCAGGTTCGTGAGTAAATCCCGCAAAGATTACGTGTTCTAACTTTTTGGCTTGTTCGTAAAGAGCCTCAGCCAGAACAGGATGGCTGTGCCCGTGAATCGTCACCCACCAACTAGAAATACAGTCAAGAATTAGCCGCCCATCTTCTAATTCCAGCAGCGATCCTTTGCCGCTAATTACCTTCAGCGGCGCCGGAGCAGTTTTCATTTGCGTGAAGGGCTGCCAAATTGGTGAAGTTGAAGAATTATGTTCCTGCTTCGCAGTCATTTTTACCCCTGCCACTAATATCAACCTGCATTTTAAAGCAATTGTAACTCAATTGTGAACCCTTTATCTTCTCTTCTTTCTTCTTCTCTTTTCTTCCTTTCTTCGTGTCCTTTGCGCCTTCGCGGTTCGTTAAAAAAAATCTAGTTTAGTGTTGGGGGGCGGGGGCGCTGAAACGTCTACCGCCAGATCCGGTATTCCCGGGCGATAGTTGAATTTGTCAGTTAAATTTTTTCTGCCAATCAGCAAATAAGTCGTCATTGCTCCTTTTCCTTTAACATTGATTTTACCGCGTTTTTCCAACACATACCGATCGCGCAGCAATTCATAAGTTGAGCCGCTAACCTGAATTTTACCAGGGAGTCCCTGGGATTCCATGCGGCTTGCTGTATTTACAGCATCTCCCCACAAGTCGTAAATAAACTTTTTAGTACCGATGACACCGGCTACCACAGGCCCGCTATTAATTCCAATGCGGATACTGAGAGGTATATCGGATTCGTCGCGAAATTTCATAATTTCTTGCTGCATTTCCATCGCCATTTCGGCAATACATTCTGCATGATTTGTAGATGGAAGTGGCAAACCGCCTGCTACCATATAATTGTCACCGATTGTCTTAATCTTTTCCAAGCCGTATTTCTCGCTTAAGCAATCGAAAGCTGAAAATATTTTGTTCAGCAGTTCGACTAATTCTGCTGGAGACGTGCGAGAGGATATTTCGGTAAAGCCCACAATGTCCGCAAACAGCACCGTCACCTCAGCAAATCCATCTGCGATATTTATCTGACCTTGTTTTAGGCGATCGGCAATCATTTCAGGTAAAATATTTAGCAGTAAACGTTCCGACTTTTCTTGTTCGGCGCGCAATATTTCCTCAGCTTGTTTCCGCTGTGCAATTTCCTTGTAAACTCGTTGAAACATTTGATTGAAGGCGACCATAACTTCTCCCAACTCGTCATCGCGCTTGACAGAGAGAGAGTAGAAATCAGGTTTTTCTCTATCTTTGCTCAAAGCTACTCCCGCAGCGATCAAATCATCGCGCAATCTCAAGATTGGTGCAATTACTGTCACCCCTAAAAACAGCATAGTTACAGAAGTGACAAAGGCTGATATAATAATAACTAAAATAGCAACCCGCCCTATAAATGCGTATAGTTCTGGTTGAACAGTAGAAGCATCATGCCGAACAATTAACGTATAATCTCCTCCCAAATGTCGCTCTGTCCAAGCAATATCGTAGCGCTTGCCATCGAAAGTTTTCTGGCGAATTATACGAGCAAGTTTTAGTTCATCCAAATCAATTTTGGGTGCTTCACCAAGTTGATATATTAGCTGGTCGTCAAATTGGTAAATAGATAGTCCTAATACTACTTGAGAATCCTTAGTAATATTTTTGACTTCTTCTTCAAAGACAGTACGATCGTAAATATCTTGTTTTAGCAAAACCTCTAGAGCCTCAACAGTCGCGTGAGATACCTGTTCCAGTTGATTTAAAAGTTCATTTTCGCGCCGAAAATAAGAGGGAACTAAAATAATTCCCTCTATCACAAGAATACTAGCAAACACCCACAAAGCTATTTGTCTAGACAACCGAGATTTGAAAAACTCCAAGAATGATAAAATGCGCGCTGACATAAAATTTAGTCTTCTGCAAAGGGCTAATTTAGGACATAGGAAAAGAAACTGGGTTTCTTGTAATAAATTTTGGGTTTTTCAACCAAGATAGGACGGCGGTTGAAACCGCGCCTACACAAACGAAGTCCGCCTCCGCGGACTGAAGAAAGAAGATAGCGTAATTTTAACCGCCCGCTCTTCAACCCGCGCACCATCCGGGTTTTATTTGACAAGAAGCGGTTTCAACCGCCCGGTCTTCCGATCCCAAGCGTATTGGCTAGCTCCTTAATAATATAATAAACAAATTAAACCGAAACTACACTAACTAATCGGGATACAAGTAAATAAGTATTCATATCACCCTTGCCTTTGACATGGATAATTCCTCTGTCTTCAAACAGATACTTATTTTGCAAGATATCGTAAGTTGATTTTGTGACTTGAATCGCGCCTGCAATTCCGTGGGATTCCATCCTGGCTGCTGTATTGACGGCATCGCCCCAGAGGTCGTAAATGAATTTTTTGGTACCAATAACTCCCGCAATCGCAGGCCCGGTATTGATGCCGATCCGAATGTTAATTCCTGAATGATGTTTGGCATTAAATTTCGCTAATTCCTCCTGCATATCTAAAGCCATTTCCGCAATGCTTTCGGCGTGGTTGGTGCTGGGAGTTGGCAAACCTCCGACTACCATGTAAGCATCTCCTATTGTTTTGATTTTTTCCAAGCCATACTTTTCTGTCAAATTATCGAAGGCCGAAAAAATTTCGTTGAGAAAAACTAGCAGTTCTTCGGGAGATATTTGCGCTGAAAGCACGGTAAAGCCGACGATATCGGCAAACAAAATAGTGACTTCGGCGAAGCCGTCAGCAATGCTGCTTTGACCGTCTTTTAGCTTGGCAGCAATGGATTCGGGTAAAATATTGAGCAGCAGGCGATCGCTTTTTTCTTGTTCTTTCAACAATTCTACATTAGTTTCTTGCAATTGTGCCGTGCGTTCCCTGACCCGCTGTTCTAATTGTTTAGCATTTTGGCGCAACCTGCTGAGAGCTAAAGTTAATCCTGCGATGCCTAAAGTTGAAAGTCCTGCTAACAGTAAAAACAGGTCTTTCAGTCCGCTTCTAGTTTTTTGAGTAATGGTTTCTAGAGGTTGAGTAATTTCTAATATCCCGCGCACATCTCCCACTTTCCAGTCTTTTTTAGGACTATCGCGGTTAGTGTTGTGACAGTTAACGCAACTAGGAAGGAGACGATCTGCCTGGGCATATCGAAATGCGGGCTTACCGCGAAAATCCTCAGTGCGAAAAAATTGTCCGGTTGGATTTTGCGTCAAATAGGTAATAGCTTGACGTTCAAAATCGTCTCGGACTCCGCCTTCTTCTCGCCGCCAGGGAAACGGGTAGTCGCTGTAGAGACGAACTGATACTTCGGGATTTTTGTTGGTAATCTGGTTGCCGAGTTCTATTAAGAAGGTGGCAGGTACGGGAACTGTTACTTTTGTTGGTGTTGGGTTGTAGTCGTGAGTAAAGTTAATCGCTTTCTTTGTGTTGAGAGGACTGATAACATCAGAACTGTAAAGGGTGCGGGCTTCTTTAATAGCTTGGGCGTAAAGTGTAGCATTTTGGAGGGCTTGCGCTTGTATTAGGGTAGAGGAAAGACGAGACATATTTGCCATCGCTACTCCTACGCCTACACAAAATAAAATTGTCATCAGAAGCAGAATTCGCTTGTAAATTAATTGGTTGATGGCAGCCAGACTGCGAGAAATCAATTTGTCCATGCTATCCTCAAATGTGAGGTTCGATATTGATTTAATTTTATGCACTACTAACATAACACTGCTTTTTCAGAGTGTTTTGCTGTAAAGCAAGACTCGATAGTGCAAGGGATGGTTAATTCTTGTTTACCGCGAGTGTTTCCCTTGTCCGTAACAGTACGCATAACTTTATATATTTTTTAATCTAAATGAAATAAAATATCGGTAAGCACACGGCGCCGTGCCGTTTCCCTACTTCATGCACTTTTTGCTCTATTTCGGTTAGGATGACGATTGTAGTCTCTAATTGGCGATCGTGAATTCTGACTCTACTGTCTCACCTGCACGCAATGAAATTTTTCCGGGAGAAGTTTTTGTCAACACTGCGGATTTTGATACGGGCATTCGGCGACTTTTACCTAAATATGACGAAATGCTGGATGTATTAGTTGGCTGCATTGCTAGCAACAACCACCGCATTTTAGAACTCGGCTGCGGTACGGGGGAACTGAGTTTAAAAGTTCTGCAATGCTACCCGTCTGCGGAAATATTTGCTGTGGATTATTCGCCGCGAATGCTTGATTTTGCCCGCACCAAAATAGAGTCGGCCGGATACGCAGCGCGGTGGACTGGCATAGAATTGGATTTTGGAGAATGGGCGAACAATCCAAATGTTTTAGGTTTGGGGGATAAGTTTAATGCTGCTATTTCATCTCTGGCAATTCACCATCTTGAGGACGAAATGAAGTTGAAGTTGTTTCAACGGATTCGCGAAAGTTTAAATGCTGGTGGCTGTTTTTGGAATGCCGATCCTGTTTTGGCAGAATCAGCAGTAATGAAGGATATTTATCAAGCGGCGCGAGAAGATTGGGCGCTAAGTCAGGGGGAAACTTTAGCCACAATTCGTGCTGGTGTGGGGACGAGTGTGTCTTACGGCTATTCTAATCCCGATCGCCTAGCGACAGTTGCGGCACAGTTGGAAATGCTGGCAAATGCTGGATTTGAGACTGTGGCAGTTCCTTGGAAATACTACGGTATGGCGGTGTTTGGGGGGTTTGTTAGTTAAAGCAAATTGGGCGATTGAAATCGCTGTCGCGAGTCAAACAAAGCAGATTGGGGGATTGAAATCGCTGTCGCAAGTCAAACGAAGTCCGCCTTCGCGGACTAGGAAATGAGCAAACAACAGTTGTAAATTTAAGGGGCGGGGGCAGTAATTTCTGTAGGTGCCGCCCCCGGTGCAGGTGCTGCTTGTTTTTCCAGCATTTGGCGCTGTTTGTTGCGAAAATCGGCGGCGGCGTCGTTCAAATTTTGGCGCTGTTCAGTATTGAATTCTTCGATGCTGCGGCCACCTCCGAGTCTGGATCTGTGAATTAAATCAAATATTCCGCCTCCGGTGCTGCGGCCGGAAAAAGGGTCGGTGTTGTCTTTAGTTTGAAAGTCTTGCAGCGGTTGGGGGTTGTTATTATTTAAACCGCTGGCTTGAGCGAAGGTTGCTTGAGGTGACAAAAGAGCACTGGTGGCGATCGCACTTGCAGCAATCCGCACCATCAATTTGCCCGATTTAGAAGTTTTGTTGTTCATGATTTATTCGTTGTACTTTCAAAAAAACAATTGCTAAGAAGACCGGGCGGTTGAAACCGCGTCTATACATACAAAACCCGCCTCCGCGGGTTGAAGAAGACCAGCCAGTTGAAATTACGTTATTTTTTTCAGTCGGCGTCCGGCGGACTTGGTTTTTGTAGACGCGGTTTCAACCGCCGTGCGATCTAAGCAAACCGGCGCCGCAGCAGGGGTTGAATGCTGAGGAGCGCCACCAAATCAAACGCCAGCAGGACTAATAGCGCTCCTCCAAAGGTAACTGTACCCCAAGGAGCTTGCATTACGACGCTAGCTAGCGACCAATCGCTGTGGAGGTACAAATAGCGGATGGGTTCGATCGCATAACTGAGAGGATTGAGAGTGACGACAACTTGCAGCCAGTCTGGCATAAACGACAGCGGCGCGAGGGCGGTGCTGGCAAATAATAGCGGCAAGTTAGTAACAAAAATTACTGCGATTAATTCTACGTGGCCCGGAAGAGCGAAGGCTAAACCGAGACTGAGGCCGGTGACTCCCAAAACTAATAGTAGGACAATTAGGGCGATCGCGCCCAGTCCAGCAAGTCCGGGGAATCCCGAACCCAAAAAGGCTCCCGCCGTAACGATTGTGCCTGTTTGGATAAAGCTGAGGGTGACGATGAAAATAGCCGAAGCGAGGACTATGGAAAATCTCGAAGCCAGGGGCGCTACTAACAGGCGGTTGAGAAATCCGAATTCGCGATCGAACATAATCGGTAAACCGGCATTCAGCGCGCCTGCAAATGCAGTAAAAACTATTACGCCTGCGCCAAGAAATTGTCCGTAATTCTGGCTTTCGCCGAACAAGCCGGCTGGTGCATTTTTAAACAGAGCTCCGAATAAAACCAACCACATCAGCGGCTGAATAATTCCTGCAACTAGGGTGGAGGGGCGGCGCTGCAATTGAATAAACAGGCGCTTGGTTAGGGCTAGTGTTTCTTGGATGAAGTCGGCCAGCAGGGAACTCGAAGTGTCAGCGGATGGCGTGGTGAGTGGCCGCTGCTGGTTGAGGTTGGGGGATGTAACAGTACCGCTCATAATTGCTTGTGGATTAAATTTAACTATCTTTAGGGTAGCAAGTCTGGAGGGATTGGTGTTGGGCGGGCGATCGCTTTTTGTGTTGGGTTTTGGTAAACTGAATATCATGTTATCCCACACACCAGACCTCGCCGAACAAGTTAATGATTGGGAATTTATCGAATTGTGGGTAGATCCAATTGTTTTTCCGCGTCGAATTTTGATGTTAGTGAGTGGAAAGAATGGAACTTTTTGTATTTATGATCCATCAGCAAATTATAAGTCTCTATTTTCAAGTTCAAGTTATGATAAGACTCATTCATGGCTTTTGGAAGATGAATATGAGCGCTGCGATGGTCGGCTTTTGGCGGAGGAAATTGCTTGAATTTTGCAGAGGAGATATTATGGTAAAATTCAGAAGAATTTCCTCATAATCATCGGAAATTTTAGGATATAATTGTATTGATTAAAAATTGACTTCTTCCAATATGCCAGCCAAAGACCTGTATCATAATGTTGTCAAAAATGCCCTTATCAAAGACGGATGGAGAATTACCCACGATCCCTTGCGATTAAAATGGGGAATTAAAGATATGTACGTCGATTTAGGCGCAGAGCGGATTTTAAGTGCTGAGAAGGCTGGACAGAAGATAGCTGTAGAAGTCAAAAGTTTTGTGGGCGCATCAGACATGAATGACCTGGAGAATGCGCTGGGTCAATACTTAGTTTACCGTTCGGTTATAGCTAGAACTGAACCCGATCGAAAGCTCTATCTAGCTATTACACAATCAGTTTTTAGCGAATTATTGTCTGAACCACTCGGTCAAATTATTAGAGCGGATTATCAAGTATTTTTAATCGTTTTTGCTGAAAAAAATGAGGAGATAGTACAATGGGAAACTTAGAAAATTATCGTCGCATTATCAGAAAAATCCTGACTGAATATGCTCAAATACCTTATGCTTATGGAGATATTCAGATTCAAACGGTTTTTGATAGCGATTCCGACCGTTATTTGCTAATGATATTGGGGCGTGAAAACGATATCAGAGTTCACGGATGTTTAGTTCATGTTGATATTATTGAGGGAAAAATTTGGATTCAAAGAGATGGAACTGAACAGGGAATTGCCAATGAGTTAGTAGCGGGGGGAATCCCCAAAGAACAGATTGTTTTGGGATTTCGTGATCCCAATATTCGGCAGTACACGGGATTTGCTGTAAATTAAATATGGAGGATAAAGCTATGTCATCAAGTGCGATCGGCACTTTGATCAAAATCATGGAAACTCTGCCGGAAACTCTGCAAGATAGAGTTGTTGAACACCTGCAAGAGTACATTCTGAAATCAAATATTACTGTGACTGTGAGTCCAGACGGTAAGCTGGAGATTCCGGCTGAGGTTGAAAGTCAACTAAAGCCAGGGGATAGATATACAGTTACAGTTACAAAAGATAGCATTGTTTTTCAGAAGATGAAAGCAGGTTTTGACTGGGAGGAATGGCGGCGACGTATAGATTCATTACCACCAGATCCAAATCCGATGACAATCGAAGAAATTTGTGAAGTTGTCCGGGAAGTGCGTCGCGAAAAAATTTCTGAAAGAGAGTCACAGCTATTAGAACCACTGTATCAGTTTCAGACACAAATACAGTCTGATACTCAAGTTCTAGAAATACCTTCTATATGCTCAATACCCCAGCCGTCGCGAGTTTATGAAATTGCCCATTGAAGAGAGACGGCGCATTTTAGCAGAACAGGCTGAGGTGATGTTAAGTCATTACCAGGAAGATAGAGAATGGCAAGAATTACAGACAGGAGACTTAATTGACTACTCACTCTCTGTCTCCCAGGGATACGGCTTGTTTTAATTTGGCAAACTTTTACTTACTTTCTTTTTCGCTGTTGTCCTCTTTTTTTGTGATCGCTCGTTTTGATTTGGTCACGGTCTTAGTTTTTTTGCTTTCAGTTGATGTTTTTTTAGTGGGAGTTGTTTTCTTTACATTTGATTTTGTCTTCTTGTCTTCTTTTTGTGTTTCTTCTTCCATTGGCACTATATCTAATAACTTTCCTCTCGGGCTATAAAGATAACAAATAAACCATTCTTTAAAATTTTCAAATTTTTGTTTGTCGCCAAATTGAACAATAGGAATAGTCAACAATTCTCCGTGTCTGGCAAAATATATTCCGATGTTTTCAATGGGTCTGTCATTTGGATTACTATTTACACCACCAATAAGTGATAAAATGTAATACCCTAAAACTTGGTTAATATAATTTCTGTCTAGTTTAAGATTTTTAGTTACTTTTATGTCAATTAGAGTATTGTCAATAATCAGATCCGCGTCTGCATTACCAACTAAGGATGAGCCTGCGCCAAACGTTGGATTCAAATAGCATTTGTCTTTTGCTTGGAAGTTTTTATGGTCAACAAGTGAAATGAGTGATTTTAGGTCTTTGATATCTTCATGGTTATAATTGTCTAGATTCTCGTCGATAAAACCTGCTCTATAAAGCACATCTAGTTTTGCAAGAAAAATTGTATTACAAATTAATTCATCAGTTATCTGTCCGTTGTCAACATAATTATAATAATTAATTTTTGTCTGTTCATATTGATCGGTAATGATTGCTAAAAGGTCTTGTTTTTTGAATAGTTTGTCACCACGAAAGCCGGTCACTACTTCTCCTGTTGACTTTAAATGTAAACATAGCATTTTAAATGAACTATCTGCTACCCAAAAGTTTCTTTGAATACAAGTGTCTTTATTGTGGTATTGTAAATAAAAGCGAAGTAAATAGTCAAAAGCTGTTCCAATAATTCCATAATTAGTTGTCAATGGCGGTGCTTTAAGTTCCGCCTTTAACTTAAAAGATGGTGTTAAAAATTCTGTCTTGAATTTGTCTCTAAGTTCTTGATTATTTCGATCTGACAAGATTGATGTTAAACTCATAAATTGTCTTTGTTAAGTTTTTCTGTTTGAAGATGCTTGACTAGCTGTGAGAGGCTTGAGCATTCAAATAATAACACAATCTGACGCAGGTTAGTAAATTTTATAATCCCAAACCCCAAGAGCGCTCGCCACTGTCTGATTATTTTAGAAACAGGCGATCGCTCAAATCAGCAACGAGATCGAACCTCTCTCGCTTACCGAATTGATGGCAAAATGTCAAGGCTCGCCAGCCGAATCATTTAAAGCAATACATTCTTTAACAAGACGCGGAATAATTGAAAATTTGACCTGTGAAGCTGAAACCGTTTTTACGATGCCACCTGTGTTAAAACAGTATGTTAAAATAGTTGCTGGATAGTCTTAAAAATATAGCTAAATGAGAATCAACCATGACCGCAACTCCTACCCAACTTAAGCAGAACCTCACTTTTGAGCAATTTGTCAAACAACTTCCCGACGAAGACGGCCGCTATGAACTTGTGAATGGAGAAATTGTGAGAATATTACCAATAAGATTGCACGAGACCCTGGCTGAATTTCTTTCAGATAGTTTCAAAGACGAGGTGAAAAGACTCAAGCTCAACTACTGGGTATCTGGCAGAATTATGGTGAGGACTTTAACCTCAAATGGTAAAGAACAAGGCCGCCATCCTGATGTTAGTGTAGTAGACAAAACTCTCTGGGAATCACAGCCTTTCGCCCACTCAGCCCTAACTGAACCGCTGCAATTAGTTGTAGAAGTTGTCTCGACAAATTGGGAAGATGATTATATCGACAAGCTGGATGAATATCAGCGGCTGGGAATATCTGAATACTGGATTATCGATTATTTAGCTTTGGGAAGTCGAAATTATTTGGGCAACCCGAAAGAGCCGACTGTTTTTGTTTACCTGCTTGATGAAAATGGGGTTTATCAAATGACGGCTTTTCGAGGAAATGAGCGAATTATATCCCGAACTTTTCCAGAATTAGCATTGACAGCAGAGCAAGTGTTGGATGTATAGCAGTTGACAGTTGACAGTTGACAGTTGACAGTTGACAGTAGCTGTAGGGTGCGTCGCCATCAAAAATCCTCAAAAATATCGACAATCTCACAGCGACGCACCTTACAAAATAGTTAACCCTCAAGATTTTTTTGGGCTAACAAGCGCGATCGCACAACGGTCAAATCGGGTTGAATATCCAACAAACGCTGATGAACGGAATCTGCTAATTGTTCGCGATAATTGAGATAAGCTTCTACTGTTTCTTGGTGTCGGAGATAATAGCCGATCGCACTATAGACATCAGACAATGACACAGTAGAATAACGCTGCACAATGGATTCCGGCGATGCACCATCTTGAAAAGCTCGAATCACCAATTCCAGCAAAACTCTTGAGTTTCCCACCCGAATAGCACCTGTTGCATCTTCTCGGAAAGGAGGTGCTTCAACTTCTAAAACAAGATTCATCTATTAATATCTCCCAAAATTACTATCGTATTCAACCGTCGAATCATCTTAAATAGGACTAAGGCCAAAGAAACCCGGTTTCTTTACAGATTTCTCGTCACCCAACCAGATTTTCCTGAGAAACCGGGTTTCTGACCCCGCACCCATAATAACCACCTAAACTAAACTACGATCGCATTGCCTGTTTTTGTTCAGCCTTCAAATCCCGATTGCTAGCAGCAGCCAACTCCGCATCCAACAGCGTTTTACCAGTCGCCGCCAAATACACATCATCCAAACTCGGACGAGATTGAGCAATCCCAAAAGTAGGAAGTCCCGCATCTTTCAAGGCTTGCTGAATTGTCACCAGCGCGTCGCTGTGCGGTGTTACTACCAAATTTAGAGAATTTCCTTGGGCGCTGTTGATAATTACTTCTTGGACGAAAGGCAGAGATTCCATTAAAGCTTGGGCTTTTTCGGCTTCTTCCAGTGGCGAAAACTCCCGAATCCGCAAAGTCACCCGATCGCCCCCAACGCGATTTTTCAACTCCTCCGGCGTCCCCTGTGCAATCACCGTACCCTTGTCAATAATCGCCACGCGATCGGCTAAAGCATCGACTTCTTCGAGATAATGGCTGGTAATCAACACCGTCGTACCTTCCTCCCGCAAGCGGCGCAGGAAATCCCACACTACCACCCGACTCTCAATATCTAGCCCGACAGTCGGTTCGTCTAACACCAAAACATCCGGCTGGTGAAGCAATCCAGCAGCTAAGTCGAGGCGCTTGCGAATACCGCCGGAATAGGTACCCGTTTTTTTATTTTCCCATTCCTCCAAACCGAGGAGTTTCACCATTTCGTCAATCCGCCCTTTAATAGTCTTGCGCGGCAAATGGTAAAGCGCCGCTTGCAATTGCAGGAGTTCGCGCCCTGTCAACACCTTATCGAGAGCGACTTCTTGGGCGACGTAGCCGAGTTTCTGTCTGGCCATTCTCGGCTGGCTGACTGCTGAAATGCCTGACACTTCAATACGTCCGCTATCAGGGGCACTCAAGGTACATAGTACCCGCAGGGTTGTGGTTTTGCCTGCACCGTTGGGGCCTAGCAAACCAAATATTTCCCCCGGTTCTACCTTGAAGGAAACATCTTTAACGGCTTCTACAGTGCCGTAGCGTTTCTGAAGATTTTCAATTAAAACGGCGGGAGCCATATATTTTAAGGATGAACTGGTTGTTAATATTTTGACACTTCTGGGCTTAATTTGCCGGAATGGGCGATCGCACGTTCCGACTTCCTGTGCTTGTGGCGATCGCACATTCCGACTCAACCCGAAACTGCTGATTGTTTTGATTTTTGATAACGGTTTAAAATTTTTGCACTTGATGGCACTTCCTAATCCCGATCGCCCTCACTCTTTCCTAATCTCAAATATAAAATTTTCTAGCAACCGCGCTCGACGGTTCAGATATTCTTAATGACTGAAAACCTTACGTTCGATTGCTTCTACCTTCTACCCTCTTCTTTCTTCCTTCTTCCTTCTTCCTTCTACCTTCTACCCTCTTCTTTCTTCCTTCTTCCTTCTTCCTTCTTCCTTCTTCCTTCTACCTTCTACCCTCTTCTTTCTTCCTTCTTCCTTCTTCCTTCTTCCTTCTTCCTTCTTCTGTTACCTCCAAACAAGTATGAGTTTTGAGTTAATTCTAACTTGGAAGTTAGCAACTCAAAACTCACATTTTTTAAACAAGTAGAGATGCACCCGAAACCTGTTATTTTATAAATATCTCTACTTCTAGGCGGATGTCGATCGCAATTAGAATCATTAACACCGCTCTCCAAACATTAAACTGTCGCTTAAAAACACGGAAAACTTCCCTAAGTGGCAAGTTCTAATTTTATCCAGTTTGCAAAAGAATGTAACTGTAGGCCCATGTTCTATACCCCGATAATCATCAGTCATTACCAATTCTTTAAGCGAAAATTGAAAAGGCTATGAACTTCTTTCTCGCTCGGGGGTTGGGTGCTGGGTCTTTAATCGACAATTTTCACCCAACCGCGACGCACATTGTACAGCAGTCGGTTGATGATGGCATACTCATCTTCATTCAGGGTTCTTTCTAAGAGTGCGGATCTTAGCTGTCTCCGGTCGTGGCGAGTCACGACACTAGAGAACATGACCTGACCAAATAATTCTTCGAGTGTCATTTGGGAAACGGACATGATAAACCTCCTAGTTGATTGAGAGATATTAAAATATTACAGGCTGATCGTAGTCCTATTATGCTCTGTCCGATCGCCGATTCCTGCGATCGAAAACATTGACACGGTGTGATTTTTAGGCTAAAAATTTGTGACTGAGACTTAGACGCTCAGTGACTCGGATCTTTTAAATTCGTGATGCTTGTCACAGATGTTGACAGTTGACAGTTGACAGTTGACAGTTGATCGAGGGCAGAAGGCAGAGGGGAGAGGTTCGAGGGGAGAAGGCCGATCGGGCGATCGACAAATCTCAACTTTCGCGATCGCCCGCCATTGCTGTCAATCCCCTCCTAATCCCTTCTCAACCTCCTAATCCCGTCTGCCAATTTTGCAGCTAATTGAGGCACCGGTCAATAGTCGCTACAACCGACTCGGCCAACTCTTGCAGCGCGTAACCGCCCTCCAAACCGAAGGCTATGCGGCGAGTGATTTGTAGGCAATATCCCGTGAAAGTACCGAAATCTGACGGCGCCAGATTCATGCTGGCCAGCGGATCCGAGGCTATTGCGTCGTAACCGGCGCTGACAATCAACAAATCTGGTTCAAAATTTGACAAAAACGGTACGACAAGAGATTCAAAGGCGCTCAGGTATTCAGCTATGCCGCCACCCGGATACAGGGGAATATTCAGCACATTGTTGTAAGCACCTTGCTCGTCAGCATCTCCGGTTCCTGGATAGCAGGGAGATTGGTGCAGGGAACAGTAGGCGATTTGCCTGCTGTTTTCCACCAAAGATTGAGTGCCGTTGCCGTGGTGCACGTCCCAGTCTAGGATGGCGACGCGGTTGATTCCCGGCTGTTCCAAGGCATAGCGAGCTGCGATCGCAGCGTTGGAAAACAAGCAAAATCCCATCGCACGGCTGTTTTCGGCGTGGTGTCCCGGCGGTCTGGCGATCGTAAAAGCCGGTTCGTTGGTTGCTAAAACTCGATCGACCCCATCGAGCCAAGCACTCGCCGCCAGCAGCGCTACGTCGTAACTTTCAGCAGAAATCGGCGTGTCACCGTCGAGGTAGCCACCTCCACGATGAGCCAAATGTTCGACTTCTTTGATGTATCTTGGCGCGTGAACTTTTTTGATCGCCGAGAGCAGTTCTGGTTCGCGCTGCGCCACTGGGGTGGGGAGTTGCCACTCAATGCGATCGGCCCAGGGAGCAGCTTTCAGAGCATTGACGATCGCCGTCAAACGTTCTGGTCGCTCTGGGTGAAGCATTCCAGTCTTGTGCAGCAAAAAATCTTCGGAATAGATGACGGGTAGCATCAGCAGATTTTAGATTTTAGATTTTAGATTTTAGATTTTAGATTTTTAGTTTGCTTTAAGAAGGCCTTCGGTTTTGTGAAATTAAAATTGCGATCGGGCCACCATTTTAATTTTTTATATAGCCCTCAAAAAAACTCACCAAAGCATGAAACCAGACCGCCTAAAAAAACCTTTTTAGATTTTGCCAATTGATGACTAAATCACCAACTGTCAATTTACAAATTTCCCTTGTTTCGTCCCTTAATTTTTCTGGCAACTTTCCCATAAAGTTAAGGGCAAATTGTGATATAATTTTAGGAGTAATTTGCAATATTTGGCAGCTCAACTGAATCCAAATCGATTTTATCGCATTTTGGGGATTTATAGCGGTCAAATTTAAAGTTTTAGCGGAGTTTTTCAACCTATGAGTATCTCTGAGTCGCGGATAATCCCGACGGATCTGGGTGGTGAGATGTCCCGATCGTACTTGGAATACGCCATGAGCGTAATAGTCGGTCGGGCGCTACCAGATGCTAGGGACGGTCTCAAGCCCGTTCACCGACGCATTCTCTACGCCATGAACGAATTGGGCTTGACTCCCGATCGACCATTCCGCAAATGCGCCCGCGTCGTCGGGGAGGTGCTGGGCAAGTATCACCCGCACGGAGATACAGCAGTTTACGACGCCCTGGTGCGGATGGCTCAAGATTTCTCCATGCGCGAACGCCTGATCAACGGCCACGGCAACTTCGGCTCCGTTGACAACGACCCGCCCGCTGCCATGCGGTACACCGAATGTCGCCTCACAGCCCTGACGAGCGACTCCATGCTGCGCGACATCGACTGCGAAACAGTTGATTTCGGCGACAACTTCGACGGTTCCCAACAAGAACCCCTCGTACTCCCCGCACGCATCCCCCAAATTTTGCTCAACGGTTCCTCCGGGATCGCCGTAGGGATGGCCACCAACATTCCGCCGCACAACTTGGGCGAAATAATTGACGGTTTGGTAGCGCTAATCCACAATCCAGGCCTTACTGACCTGGAATTGATGCAGTACATTCCCGGCCCGGACTTTCCCACCGGCGGGCAAATTCTCGGCAGAGGCGGCATTCGCGATGCTTACACCACCGGGCGCGGCTCGATTACAATGCGCGGAGTCGCCGGCATTGAAACCATCGAACACGCCGGCCGCCCCGACAAAGAAGCAATTATTATCACCGAATTGCCTTACCAAACAAACAAGGCAGCGTTAATTGAGAAAATTGCCGAACTGGTAAACGACAAAAGATTAGATGGGATTTCCGACATTCGCGACGAAAGCGATAGAGACGGAATGCGGATCGTGATCGAACTCAAACGCGACGCCTATCCCCGCGTCGTCCTCAACAACCTCTACAAACAAACACCGCTCCAATCAAATTTTGGAGCCAATATGTTAGCGCTAGTAAACGGGGAACCCCAACTACTGACGCTCTCACAATTCCTCAATGTCTTCCTAGACTTCCGCATTGAGACAATTACTCGCCGGACTCAATACGAACTCCGCAAAGCAGAAGAACGCGACCATCTCCTGCAAGGCTTATTAATTGCCCTAGACAATTTAGATGCCATTATTCACCTAATTCGTGCCGCTGCCGACTCCGCCGCTGCCAAACAAGAATTGATCGAGAATTACGGTCTTTCCGAACAGCAATCCGACGCAATTCTGCAAATGCAGCTTCGGCGTTTGACAGCATTGGAAGCACAAAAGATTCAGCAAGAACACGAAGAACTGCGAATAAAAATCACCGATTTGGAAGATATCTTGGCGCGCCGGGAACGGATCTTAGAAATCGCTGAAGTTGAAGCAGTCGAAATTCAAACTAAAATCGCCACTCCCAGACGCAGCGTCATCGAACACGCCGAAGGAGAAATAGATGAAAGAGATTTAATTGCCAACGAACAAGCAATTATTCTGATCACAGAGCAAGGCTACATCAAGCGGATGCCTGTCAGCACTTTCGAGGCCCAAAGTCGCGCTACTCGTGGCAAAGCAGGCGCGAAAATGAAGGAAGATGACGGAGTAGAACATTTCCTTTCCTGTTGCGATCACGACAGCGTTTTGTTCTTTAGCGACAGAGGCGTAGTTTACTCTCTCAAAGCTTATCAAATTCCCGTCTGTTCCCGGACGGCGCGCGGCACTCCCGTGGTGCAACTGTTGCCGATTCCTATAGAAGAAAAAATCACTTCTATGGTGTCAGTTACAGAATTCACCAGCGAAGAATACTTGGTGATGCTAACTCGCGGCGGCTACATCAAGAAAACTGCACTTTCAGCTTTTGCGAACATCCGCACTAATGGGTTAATCGCGATTTCTCTAGAAGAAGGCGACCAATTGCGCTGGGTGCGGAGAGCAAAAGTTGGTGACAGCATCATCATCGGTACGCGCCAAGGTATGGCGATTCACTTCCGCACCAATCACGAGCAGTTGCGTCCGGTTGGCCGGGCGACTCGGGGTGTGAAATCAATGAAATTGCGATCGGGCGATGAGTTGATCAGCATGGACATCTTGCCAAGTTCCATTGTTGCCGAAATTGCTGACACAGAAGATTCAGAATTGGAAGGAACAGATATTGCTCCGTTAGAAACGGGCGACTCGGAATTTGAAGGAGTAGAAATTGCTGAATTGGAAACGGGCGATGTGGAATTGGAAGACGAAGAATTAGAACTGGAAGCTGAGGAAATTGAAGGCGAAGATGCCGAAGAAATTCCCACAGTTAATAGCGAAGTTCCTTCGGTGTTGGTAATCACAACTAACGGCTACGGTAAGCGAGTTCCTGTTTCTCAATTCCGCCTACAAAGACGGGCAGGCAAGGGATTAACTGCTACCAAATTCAAGTCGAAAAAGGGCAAGGATCAGGTAGCTGCGCTGCGAATTGTCAACGAAGATGACGAATTGATGATTATTACCAACCGAGGTATTATTATCCGTCAAGCTGTGAGTGCAATTTCCACGCAATCCCGGACTGCAACGGGCGTGCGGGTGCAGCGCTTGGATGAGGATGATTCGATCGTAGCTGTGGCTTTGGTGCCGGCTTCGGGTGAAGAGTCGATCGAAGAAGCGCTATCTGAGGAAGCAGCAGAAGAGTCCTAGGTTAATGGTTTGTAGGGTGCGCTGCGGTGCACCCTTACTGCTTTTTAAGGTTAAGGTATGTAGTTGCGCTTCAGCGCTCTTTCCTGGTATCAGGAAAGAGGGCTAAAGCCCAACAACGTACCTAATTTGTATGATGACAATCAAACAGCAGACCGCTATTACGTTTGACGTTAAGTTAACACTAATGTGCAATTCCATGTCCGGCACTTCAATCATTGACAATTGACACGATAATTGCTATAGCATAATATAAGCATAAAGTTAATAGTAAAAGTCTGTAAAAATGCCTTATTTAACAGCAGCAAACGACATCAAAGCACTCATCGCTAAATTTTCGCAAGCTAAAATCCTGTGGGTTGACACAGAAATAGCAGACTATAAATCGAACCCCAGATTATCCCTGATTCAAGTATTAGCTGACTCCACCGATGCGACAGGAGATGCCACGTTTCTACTAGATGTCTTAGATCAACCTGAATTGGCAAAAGACTTCATCAACCAAATCATGGTCAATCCAGATATTGAAAAAGTCTTCCACAGCGCCAGCTATGACATCAGATTTCTGGGTAATGACGACGCCAAAAATGTCACTTGTACATTAAAAATGTCGAGACAGATTCCAGCTTATATCCTGCCCTTACCCAACCGACAACTCAAAACATTAATCGAAATACTTTGCGGCATTACTTATGTAGATAAAACAGAACAAAGCGGCGATTGGGGAAAGCGTCCCCTGACCCAGAAGCAGCTAGAATATGCCAAGATGGACGCAGTTTATTTAGCTAAAGTGCATCAGCGCCTGCTAGAAATTATTGCCCAATCTTACCCCGAACCCGCAACGGAAAACTTGATATCCTTGGGGAAAAAATATCAGCAAATAGAATCTCAGTGGAAACCGCTTGATTCAGAAATAGCTGAAGTCAAAGAACGATTTAAAGCAGGAATGATGGCGCAAAAGCTCAAAGATAGCTCTTGTTTTCAGCTTTCCAGTTCGATAACTATGAAAGTTGATTTTATGACGCTGGCGAGACTGACACAAACTCAGCAAATTGATTTAAATTTTCCGGTGACACTGACGAAAGAAATTCAAAAACAGTTAGGTGAACTTATTACTCATCCATCTTTGCAAGTTGAGGATATTGCTAGTTGGCGGTTGAATTCTAATGTACAGCAGCGGCGAAAATCTACTGCTAAGAAAATTGTGCCGGAACCCGAGAGTGAAGATTTAACGGCATTGGGGAAAAGGTATCAAGAAATTTTCCCTGAATGGAAGTTGCTGGATTCGGAAGTTGAGCATCTGAAAGAACGGATTAAAAAAGCAATGTTGGTGCAAAATAAGAGCAATACTCCTGATTTTAAGTTATCTAGTTCTTCGATTTTGAAGGTAGATTTTGCTAGCTTGGCTAAAGTTGTGCAATCTGCGGGAGTTGAATTAGATTTTATGGTGACGCTGACTCAATACATCCAAAAGCAGTTGGGGGATGCGATTAACACAATTGATGTGCAGATTGAGTATATTACCAGTTGGCGGATGACGGCTAAGACTGTGGAAGATGAAGATGAGGAAATCCCGTTTTAAGTAATATCTTGGGTATGTTGTTGCGCTTCAGCGCTCTTTATCTTATGTATGAAAGAGCGCTGAAGCGCAACTACGTACCTAAAAAATAATCCCGCAAAGGTATGTTGTTG
>NZ_JAEQCE010000082.1:0-40131 GCF_020738665.1 Microcoleus sp. PH2017_08_TRC_O_A | reverse complement strand
AACTACGTACCTAAAAAATAATCCCGCAAAGGTATGTTGTTGCGCTTCAGCGCTCTTTATCTTATGTATGAAAGAGCGCTGAAGCGCAACTACGTACCTGACTGCGAACCTTTGTTCCTACTTTCCTACCGTGAAATACTCATTTTTAGCGTACACGCTAATTATGCAGTCGCCGACTTCAAAAAACATCCCCTCTTGCTCATCTTTAGAGAATTGCAAGTTGCCGTATTTAGCATTGATTTCCTCAGCAGTCGCCGCCTTCGCTTCCATTTCATCGGGAATAAGTCCGGTTGAACCGATGTAGAAAACTAGCGGCGAAACTTTCTCAGCATACACTTTTTCGGCGTAGGTTTCCAGTTGCTCGTTTGCACGGGTTAAAGCAGCGACAAATTCGTCTCGCTTGACATCTTCTTCCTGCCATTTTGCTTGCAAAAGTCTGAGCAAGCTGTCTGCACCAACTTTGGCTAAGGTAGCGCTAACAATTCCGTTATTCTCCAATCCCAAAAAGTCATCGAAAATTTGTTTCATTAAGTCGTCAACTTTGGTGATTTTGGTGCGGGATGAAACTGTTTTGTGTGCGAAGACGACAGGCTCATCTAAGGTGATGTGAAATGTCGGTTTTGCCAGCTTTTCGCCCGTGTTTTTGTGGTAAACTTCGTACAGGCGATCGAGAAATTTGTTGGCTGAGTGCAGTTTGGCGAAGTTGAGGATGTTTTTGCTGCCGATGTCGATTTTGTAGCTGACTCGCGAATCTACTGTACCATTCGCGATCGCACTTTTCAACTCTGTGTACTCCGTCGTCGTTGGAAAGTTGAGGTAAAGGCTTTTCGACAGATAGTGCTGTTTCAACTCTTCCAACTGTTGAGCCGTATAACTCTCGGATGCTTCCTTCAAATGAGCCGAGAGAATGCTGGAGAGAATTTTAATGTTTGCGAGTTCCTCAAACACTCCGTCAAGGCTGCCGTAACGTCCGTCAAACGGCACTAGCGGCAAACTGTCTAAGTTAATATCGTACTCCGAATGGAAGTCAAAATCTCCCGCAGGCGAGCCGTATTGTTGGAGGACACCGCATTTTTTGAGCAAATCAAACACTGCTTTGCTGCTGATTTTGGTTCGCAGCGACTTGATATTAACTTCGCCGTCGCTGACAATGGTATAGTTGTTGAAAGTATTCAGGTCTGTCACCAGAATTCCTGCCACTTCTGCGATCGCACTTCCATCCTCAACTTTTACCAGTTTAACTTTCCGGGTAATCAGCATATTGATGGTAGCGGTATTTTGATTGATCGCAAATGAACCCATCCGCACGTATTCGCCGCCATCTAAGAATTCTGTTTTCAGCCAAGGCTTGACAAGGTTGCCGTTTTCGTCTCGCTTTCCTTCAACTCGCTTCAAACCTTTGCGCTGATAGTTTTCTTGCAAGTGTTTCAAGTTGATGATGATGCTGTTGCTGTTTTCCTCCAATATCTCGATCAACTCCAGCAGGGAAATTTTATCGCTGACTTTTACCCGATCGCCAATTTCATGATTTTGCAACACATCAGGCGCAAACACAGCCTGTTCCAAATCCTCGGTAAACTCGGCTATTTGAGCATTTGTCAAAGCTTTCGCGTGTTTTTCCGTCAAAGTAGCATCGAAGGTACTCGCCAGCGCATACTTCGCCGTATTCAAATTGCCGTCAGCGAGGTTAGCTTTCGCAAAAGCAAACACCGACTCATCAGTTTGAGCAACCGGAACTTCTAATTTGTCATACTCATCTTTGGTGACTTGCTGATACTTGTAAAACAGTCCCGCATCGTCTGCTTTCAGCCCGCAGATTTTCAGCGTACTCGATGAACCGCTGATTTTTTTGCCAGTTTTGGAAACAAAAACTTGATAATCGTATTCCTTGATTAACGGTTCTTCCAGCGGTGGCGCCACCGAATCACCTAACAGTTTTGTGCTGTCGTACAGAGCATCATAAACCATTTTAACTTCGCCAGCGCGGATGCAATTTCCCGATAAAGTGTTGGCGATTTTTGAGAGCAGTTTGAAGTCAGCAGAAGCATAGGATATCGTGTTGGCAAACACATCCATGTCCTTAAGTTCGTTGCAGATTTCCGCTAGTTTTGCCGCTTCGGCATTAGGACTCGGGTCATTTGCATAACCGTCTGTGTGCAAGTTAATTGCTGTCACTTCTCCTGCTTTTACGAGAGATTTAGCAAGCTGCATCGACTGCGATATGCAGGTACAGCCAGCGGTTTGGATATTTTTAATTTGTTTGATGTATTGAGAGTCAATCTTCGTCACTTCTTGAATGGGAATTCGCTGGAAGTGACAAATTACGTCTCCATTGTCAGCGTAGGAAATGAGGCTGACAATTAGTTGGTAATTGTTGTATTCGTCTAAAGTCAAAAGCTTGACTAGGGTTTCTTTCAGCGGTTTTAAGTCAGAATACATCGAGCCGGAGCGATCGATAATGATGATGCTGTGGGCGACGGATTTTTCGGGGATATCGCCTGGTGTTCTTTCGAGATTGAGGCGATCGACTAAATAGAATGCCTTTTCATTTCCGGCAAAATTGTAGAGGGTAAATTTGGTGCGATTATTCGAGGCTGCTTGGCTGCTGGAACTTTTGACCTGAGATGATTGTTTTGCTTGCCGTGCCATACTTTTCACTCGTGTTGATTTATTCCTCAACACTATCTTGACACGCCCTTTTGTCGGTGTCAAGGCCTGTTGAGGAAAATTATCTGCTAGGCTAAATAAGCATTAATGCTTAGCAACAGTTGCCAAAAGTAGTGTGCATCAAGGCCACAGAAACCGGGTTTTTTACCGAATCTGCGGGTAAAAACGAAATATTTTCGTAAAAACCCGGTTTCTGACCACCCGCGCCAGTCCTAAAATATTTAATCAATAATGCTTAATTTAGCAAATCCGCTGCTCAAACTCTATCTAAATTTAATCGGATGGGTAGCGTTTGGATTCATTCTCGGCCGCCTGCTACCGAGAAGCTATTCTACATATTTAGCCAAGTTTCTGTTCTTTTTTGGCACACCGCTGAGCATTGTTGCTTTTATCCGCCGCGCCAATTTGTCTGGCCCTATTTTGATTGCACCGCTGATAGCTTGGGTGGCAATTCTAGCGGGTGGCGGACTCGCTTGGATTGCGATAAATTTCGGCTGGGGCGAGGAACGTCTCAAGACTATTAATCCAGGCAAAAATACCTCGGAAGCCAAAACTGCTTGGAGTTTGCCGACTCAAGGCAGTTTTTTATTAGCGGCGATGTTTGGTAATACGGGTTTTTTAGGAATTCCCATCACCTTGTCTTTGTTGGGCCCGGAACACTTTGCTTGGGGGTTGTTTTATGACTTGCTGGGCACTGGTACGGCAATCAATTTACTCGGAATTGCGATCGCCTCTGGCTGCGGTAACAGCAATCTACACCAGCATTGGTTAAGTCCCCTGCGAGCAATTTTGCAGAATCCGGCACTGTGGGCTCTGGGTATGGGATTTGTTTCGCGCAGCTTGCCACTGCCGGCACCAATCGAAGATTTGTTAACAACAGGTGCTTGGGCTGTAATTAGTTTATCTTTGATTACGATCGGGATGCAGTTGAGCAAGTTGAATTCTTTGCACAATCTCAAACAAGTTTTGAGTTGTCTGTCAATTAAAATGCTGTTAATTCCCTTGGTATTTGGCGCGGGTTTAACGTTTGTTGGCATTACGGGCGCGCCGCGGCTTTCGCTGGTGCTGCAAATGGCAATGCCTCCGGCTTTTGGTACTACTTTGCTGGCTGAAGTTTTTAATCTCGATCGCGAATTGACCGTAACTGCGATCGGCATTGGCTGCGTTACGTTATTATTCACTATTCCAATCTGGATGCTGCTATTTAGTTTTTCATGAAAATAGAATCTGATTAGTTTAAGCAGCGCGTTGTTTTAGTGATATGAATCACAACAATTGAGCGATCTATGTCATGTTCATTTTACTTAACAATCATGGAAGTTGGAACTCTATTCCCTTCTGTTAAGCTACAAATAGCCTACGGATGAGGCAGATAATCAAAGTATGACAACTGAAAATTTTACATTCACAGGTTATGAAATTGTCGATCGCATTTACTCAGGCACTCGCACCCTAGTTTATCGAGGTTTCCGTACTAGCGACAAACAGCCAGTCGCCATCAAAGTCTTGTGCAGCAAGTATCCCAGCTTTAGCGAACTCGTGCAATTTCGCAATCAGTATACGATCGCCAAAAACCTCAATTTACCCGGAATCATCGAAACCTACAGCTTAAAAGCTTACCAAAACAGCTATGCGCTGGTAATGGAAGACTTCGGGGGAATCTCTCTGAAGGAATGGAGGGAACAAGCGGAAACTGCGCCGAATTTGAGGGATTTTCTGCAAATGGCGATCGACATCAGCAGTACATTAGATATACTCTGCCGCCACCGCATCATTCACAAAGACATTAAACCCGCCAATATTTTAATTAATCCAGAAACAAAACAACTCAAACTAATTGACTTTAGCATCGCATCTTTGCTGCCCAGGGAAACTCAAACCCTGATGAATCCTAACGTGCTGGAAGGGACACTCGGCTATTTGTCTCCCGAACAAACTGGAAGGATGAATCGCGGCATTGACTACCGCACTGATTTTTACTCTTTGGGCGTGACTTTCTATGAATTGCTGGCGGGAGAATTGCCGTTTCAATCCCACGATGTGATGGAATTGGTGCACTGTCATATTGCCAAGCAACCGCCATCGCTGCATGAAATTAAGCCGGAAATCCCGCAGGTACTCTCGGAGATTGTCAGCAAATTGATGGCCAAAAATGCTGAAAACCGCTATCAGAGCGCCTTAGGACTAAAATTTGATTTAGAATTGTGCTTGAGTCAACTAGAAGAAAGTGGTCAAATTGGAAGTTTTGCCATAGCCCAGAGGGATTTGTGCGATCGCTTTATCATACCAGAGAAGCTCTACGGGAGAGAAACCGAAGTAAAAACCCTACTCGAAGCCTTTGATCGCGTTGCATCCCCCCGAACCTCGGGGGGACAGAGGGGGGTCGAAATGATGTTAGTAGCTGGTTTTTCCGGGATTGGGAAAACAGTTGTAGTTAACGAAGTCCACAAACCAATTGTGCGGCAGCGGGGTTATTTCATCAAAGGGAAATTCGACCAATTTAACCGCAATATTCCATTTTCAGCATTTGTCCAAGCCTTGCGAGATTTAATGGGACAATTGCTATCAGAATCAGACGCTCAATTGCAAACGTGGACAGCTAAAATTCTCTCAGAAGTTGGAGACAACGGACAAGTTTTAATTGAGGTAATTCCCGAACTGGAACTGATTATTGGTGAGCAACCCGCAGCAACAGAACTATCAGGCAGTGCAGCACAAAATCGATTTAACTTATTATTCCAAAAATTTATTGGAGTTTTTACCACCGCAGAGCATCCGCTGGTGGTGTTTTTGGATGATTTGCAGTGGTCAGATTCGGCTTCACTTCAGTTGATCAAACTATTGATGAGTGACAATAGCTATTTACTGATGTTGGGAGCCTATCGAGACAATGAAGTTTCACCCATCCACCCATTTATATTGACCGTAGAAGAAATCAGAAAAGCGAACGCGATCGTTAACACAATTACTCTGGCACCGTTGGCGTTTAATGACACCAATCATCTGGTTGCCGATACATTGAATTGTTCGAGGGAACTGGCTCAACCGCTGACGGAGTTAATCGATCGCAAAACGAAAGGTAATCCCTTTTTTGCGACACAGTTTCTTAAAGCTCTGTATGAAGAGGGCTGCATCATGTTCGATCGCGATCACCGTTATTGGGAATGTGATATTGCCCAAGTGAATGCGCTGGCGCTTACTGATGATGTTGTTGAGTTTATGGCAGTGCAATTGCAGAAATTGCCCTTGGAGACACAACAGGTACTCAAATTAGCGGCTTGTGTGGGTAATCAGTTTGATTTGGGGACGTTGGCGATCGTCTCTGAGCAGTCTCAAACCGATGCCGCAACTGCATTGTGGAAAGCATTGCAAGAGGGCTTAATTCTACCGACGAGCCAAGTCTATAAGTTCTTTCAAGGTACAGAACAGTCAGCTTATCCGGAGTCTGTCAATCCAACGTATCGATTTTTGCACGATCGCATCCAACAAGCCGCCTATTCTCTGATTCCCGATGACCAAAAACAACAGACACACTGGAAAATTGGTCACTTACTGTTAAAGAATCTGTCTCCGCAGGAACAAGTTGAACAGATTTTTGAGATCGTTAATCAACTGAATTTAGGGAGAACGACGATCTCCAATCCAGTCCAGAAATACCAACTGGCTAAGTTAAATCTGCAAGCTGGACAAAAGGCAAAAGTTTCAGCCGCCTATCAAGCGGCTCAGAATTATTGTGAAATTGGCATTGATTTATTAGCCGCTGAGTCTTGGCAGGTAGACTATGAATTAGCCTACGCCCTACATCGAGATGCCTCAGAAGCCGCTTATCTCTGTGGTAATTTCGACCAAGCAGAAACACTCTATGCGGTCACCCTGACCCAAGCCCAAACACCCCTAGACAAAGCGGTGATTTATCGGGTGCAGATGACTCAATACCAACTTCAGGGTCGCAATAAAGAAGCGATCGCCATTCAACGCCAAAGCCTCCAACTGCTGGGCTGGGGAATGCCCATAGAACCAGAAAGCATCCAAGCCAGCCTCGATGAACAAATTGCTGCGGTCAATCAATTCTTAGAACAGCAAGCAATTGAATCGATTCTTGGTTTGCCAAAGATGACGAATGACACCATTGCAGAAATGTTGAGGATATTACAAATTCTGTTCTATGCAGCATGGCTGGATGGTCAATCTACGTTGGCGCTACTTGCACTAGCTAAGATGACAACTTTGTCGTTACAGCACGGCAACAGCGATATGTCTCCCTTTGGCTATGTGGGTTACGGTCTAATCGCTAATGCCTTACTCAAAGATGCTGCCCAAGCTTATCAATTTGGTAATGTAGTGATACGACTTTGTGAACAATTTGATAATACTGATGTGCGGGGGATGACCAATTTCCTGTTTGCTGCCGATGTGCATAGTTGGAGTCGTCCCCTGCAAGCAGCCGATACCTACTATGACAATGCTTTTAAGTGTGGGATGGATGCTGGGAACTGGCTGACCGTAGGCTTCACGATCATCCAAAGTGGCTCCGATCGGTTGACCTATGGCAAAAACTTGAATGACCTGTATGCGATCGCCCAAACCCATACAGAGTTTCTTCGTCAGATTAAAAGTTTAGAGAATCTCGATGCCCTCACCGTTGGTGTGCTGCAACCCATTCGTCATCTTCTGGGGTTAACAACCACCCCCTTGAGCTTTGATGATGAAGGGTTCAGTGAAGCAGAGTATTTGCAAAAATATCACGACGCGCCCTATCATTTGGCATGGTTTTATTCGGTCAAAATTCGTCATGCTTTCCTGTTCAATCAACAAGCTACCTATCCAAAATTAATTCCTCAACTCCACATCATTGAGGAAACTGTTCCCAGCCATGCCAAAGTGCCGTCCAGTGTCTTTTATGTCATACTCATGCACTTGGCACTGATTGAGATTGCTGACGATGCTGCTGAGCGTCAGTCCCATTGGCAAGCCATCTTACCTCTGGAAGAACGGTTAACCCGTTGGCAGCAAGATTGTCCAGAAAATATTGAGCATAAGTGCCTTTTGATCCAAGCAGAAAAAGCCCGGCTCAACGGGCAAAAATCAGAAGCAATCGATTTGTATGACCAATCTATTGCCCAAGCTCAGACTCACGAGTATGGCTATGAAGCAGCCCTCGCCAACGAACTTGCTGCCAAGTTTTATCTAGACTGGGGTAAAGAAAAAATTGCCCAGGATTATTTGGCAAATGCCTACTACGGTTATGCACGCTGGGGTGCAAAAGCCAAAATTGATGACTTAGAACAACGCTATCCCGAACTTCTTGCTCCCATATTTCAGACCAAACAAAACCGTTCTGCAATCAGCGAAATTCGGCTACAAACCATCAATCAATCCTCAGTTTTACATCAAACCTTCCAAACAACTCAATCTAGCAGCAGTAGTATTTCCGAAGCCCTAGATTTAGACACTATTTTTAAAGCCTCCCAAGCTCTATCGAGTGAAATTGAATTAGAAAAATTGCAGGCGGCACTAATGTCTGTGTTGCTCGAAAATGCCGGGGCTACAAAAGCAGTTCTGCTGTTGGTTAAGCAGGGGAATCTCGCAGTCGAAGCTGTCGCCTCTATCAAGGAAAATGTCATCTCAATGTCTGTGCCGCTGTCAGCTAGTGCAGAGGTTCCTGCTGCTGCGGTTAACTACGTCAAGCGCACTTTGAAAACTGTTGTTTTGGATAATGCAGCAGCACAAAACGATTTTATGGCAGAGCCGTATTTGATGGAGCAAAAACCCAAAAGTCTTCTTTGCGGGCCGATTTTGCATCAAGGTAAATTAATTGGGTTGCTGTATCTAGAAAATAACTTGACTATTGGGGCATTTACTGGCGATCGCACTCAAGTCATCCAAATGTTGTGCGCCCAAGCAGCGATTTCGCTCGAAAATGCCCGCTTGTACCAACAATCTCAAGCTTATGCCCAAAAATTAGAACGATCGCTCTTTGACTTGCAACAAGCCCAGTTACAGCTCGTACAGAGCGAAAAAATGTCCGCCTTGGGCAATCTCGTCGCCGGAGTCGCCCACGAAATCAACAATCCTGTCGGCTTTATTAACGGCAATATTGACGAAGCAACGACTACCATCAAAGATGTGATTAACCACTTGAGATTATATCAAGAAAAGCTGCCAAATCCCGGCAAAGAAATCGAACAAGATGCTGAGGATATTGATTTGGAGTATGCCTTATCAGATTTGCCCAAGATGCTGTCATCAATGAAAGTAGGGTGCGATCGCATTCGCGGCATCAGCACCAGCCTCCGCACCTTCTCCAGGGCTGACAAAGACTACAAAGTTCCCTTTAATATTCATGATGGCATTGACAGTACGCTCTTAATTCTCAAACACCGGCTGAAAGCTAACGAACACCGTCCGGCGATCGAAGTTGTCACCGATTACGGAAATCTGCCTCAAATCGAATGTTTTCCCGGTCAACTGAACCAAGTTTTTATGAATTTGCTCAGCAATGCGATCGATGCCCTAGATGAATCAAATTATGGACGAAGTTTTGCGGCAATTGAAAACAATCCAAATCGGATTACTATTCGCACAATGGTAGAAGGTGAATCTGTGAAAATTGCGATCGCCGATAACGGCAAGGGAATGTCGTCCGAGGTAAAAGAGCGGATTTTCGACCATTTATTTACCACAAAAGCTGTGGGGCAAGGCACGGGATTGGGATTGGCGATCGCCCGTCAAATTATTGTCGAAAAACATGGCGGTAATATCACAGTTAATTCTACTCCAGGACAAAGTACAGAATTTATCATTACCCTTCCCATTTATGCGGGATAATATTTTTGACAAGTTGATGCCTAGAATGTTAAACATCAAGTAAATTACAGCATTTTTCAGGTATGTTCGGGACATACCAGAGGTAGGGACACGGCAATGCCGTGTCCCTACAGGCTATTGAATGTACTTCAGAAACCAGCAATCTACTGCAGATCGCGGATCGAAATGCGTCCTGAAATGTCAAGTCAAAAACCCAGTTTTCCATCGCGTCTGCGTAATTCCCGATCGTTTACAATACCAGCAACCGCAAGTTAAAATATCGATCGAGTTGGGATCTATATAAATTGTTCGGGCGAGGCGATCGAAGATATCGAAGTCGCCGGGGAACTTCAGGATGCAAATGCGACGGCTTTTAGCCGAGAAGTTATCCGCCTTGCTGAAGCTTGCGAACTCAAACAACTGCGGCTCTTCATTACTTGTTATGCTAAAAGTGTCCGTGAAGTTGGCTGAAACCCTTTCTGGTCAATAAGTCTATTCGTTATGGCTATCATTTGAGGTGCTGACTTTCGCGACCATCCACTAGAATCGTTGATTTTACAGGCAATTTATGATGTTTAATTAATAAATTAGCATAAAAGGTAATGAAGAGCCACAACTGCGAACATTTATCCAAAACTACCTCGCTTAATAGAAGCCGAAACCCATGCCATGCCAAACCCAACCGTTTATCTCGATCGTGGATGACAACGCTACTAACTTGTCTGTGTTTTCTGGTGCTTTGAAAACTGCTGGCTATCAAGAACGAAATACCAAATTTTAGAGTATCCTTGAAAAAAATCAAATTAGTAATCCTAGCAACTTGTAAGCGATCGTGACACTCAAAAAGTTAAATTACATTTTTTCTCAAACTTCCAGGCAAGTTTCCCTGCGAACAGTCTTAATTGTGCCTTTTGTACTGCAAATATTTGCTGCTGTAGGATTGGTTAGCTATCTGTCCTTGCGTAACGGGCAGAAAGCTGTTAATGATGTAGCGGCTCAACTGCGAAGCGAAGTTAGCGATCGAGTCAAAATGTATCTGGACAATTATCTAGAGAAACCTTTTCTGATTAACAGGCTGAATGCAGATGCGATTGCTCGCAGGGAATTGAGTTTCGATTTGAAGAAACAGAATCCAAAAGCCGATCGATTACTTTGGCAACAAATGCAGTTTTTTGATTATGTAAGCTGGATTTCTTTGTGTTCGGCGCAAGGAGATTTATTTGGAATTGAGCGGAGGGCTAAAGATAATTCACTGCAATTTTATATGAGTAACAGTAATACAGGCTTTTACCCTTATTTTTCCAAAATAGATGCTCGGGGAAATCGCACGGAAAATCTAGAAAAAAGTACCACAAAATTTAATCCTTATATCCGACCTTGGTTCATTAATGACGAACGGAAAAGAAAGCAGGCTTGGAGTGAAATTTATCCTGAATTTATTAGCCTCCAACCGCAGATAACTGCTATATCGCCTGTTTATAATGATAGCAGAAAAATTCAATATTTTATTGGTACTACTTTTTCGTTAAAAGCTATTAGTCAATTTCTAAATAATCTCAAAATCGGTCGGTCAGGGCAGGTTTTTATTATCGAAAAATCTGGATTTTTAGTAGCAAGTTCAACCAAACAGCAGCTATTTACATTAGAAAATCAAAAGGATGCAAAACCCCAACGCCTTAAAGCATTAGACAGTAAGGATAAGTTAATTAGCGCAACTGCTCAAAGTTTAACCAAAAAATTTGACAATTTGAGTAATATAAAACAGGAACAACAACTAGAATTCACCATCTCTGGTCAGCTACAATTTATTCAAGTTATGCCCTTCCAAGATGATTTTGGACTTGATTGGTTAGTAATTGTAGTAGTTCCAGAAGCAGATTTCATGGAGCAAATTAACTCCAATACTCAGACAACTATACTGTTGTGCATGGCAGCATTAATAGTAGCAACTGGGGTCTGTTTTGTCACTGCTCGATGGGTGACACAACCAATTCGCCGCCTCAATCAAGCATCTAAAGCTATTGCCCGAGGAGATTTAAGTCAGGCTGTAGATTTAGATCGCGCTGATGAATTAGGAGAATTAGCTATCTCATTCAATCAGATGGCAGGACAACTCAAAACCTCTTTCAATGAACTCGAACACCGAGTAGAAGAAAGAACAGCAGAATTAGTAATAGCTAAAGAAAAAGCCGACGTAGCCAATCAGGCAAAAAGCACATTTATTGCCAACATGAGCCACGAATTGCGCTCTCCCCTCAACGCCATTCTAGGCTTTTCTCAAATCATGACTCGCTCTCAAACTCTGCCTCCCGAACATCAAGAAAGTGTCGGCATCATCTCTCGCAGTGGCGAACACCTGCTCACCCTAATTAACAACGTCCTCGATCTGTCTAAAATCGAAGCAGGCAAAACCACTCTCAACCAAAAAAACTTCGACTTGCATCGGCTACTTGAGGACATACACGATATGTTTGAAATGAAGGCAGAAGAGAAAGGTTTGCAGTTACTCATGGAATCAGCACCCCATCTACCTCGCTACGTCCGTACCGATGACGTGAAATTGCGTCAAGTGCTGATTAACATCATTAACAACGCCATCAAATTTACTCAAGAAGGAGGTATTTCCGTCAGAGTAACCGTTAAAGAAACTGCCGACAAAACCCACACCATACATTTTGAAATCGAAGATTCAGGAGCCGGGATTGGGCCTGAAGAAATTGGGAATTTGTTTGAAGCTTTCACGCAAACAGAAACCGGAAAACAAGCTCAAGAAGGTACGGGTTTGGGCTTGCCTATCAGCAGCCAATTCGTGCGTCTCATGGGGGGAGATATTACAGTAAAAAGTGTAGTAGAACAAGGCACGAATTTCCTGTTTGATATTCAACTTACTGAGGTAGAAGCCAGCGATATTGTCGCCCAGCAACCGACTCGGCGCATCATAGCTCTAGAGCCAAATCAACCGCGATATCGGATTCTGATTGTGGACGACAAACCGACAAACCGTCAGTTATTAATTAAACTGCTATCTCCCTTGGGATTTGAACTTCAGGAAGCCTGTAACGGACAAGAAGCAGTGGCTATTTGGCAGGAGTGGGAGCCACATTTAATTTGGATGGATATGCGGATGCCTGTGATCGATGGTTACACGGCGACTAAAACAATTAAATCTTACACTAAAGGTCAAGCAACGGCAATTATTGCTTTAACTGCTAGCGTATTAGAAGAAGAGAGAGCCGTGGTACTAGCGGCGGGTTGCGATGATTTCTTGAGAAAACCGTTTCGAGAGCAAGAAATATTTATTGCCATGAATAAGCAGATAGGAGTGAAATATGTTTATGAAGATTTAAGTCATGAAAATGAGAAAATAAAAACTCCCAAAGTAATTTTAAATGTAGAGACGCTGGCAGAAATTCCCAGGGATATATTAGCTCAACTACAAGAGGCAGTGATGTTTTCAGATGAGGAGTTGATGGCTGAGTTGGTGCAACAAATAGCTAATCGCGATCGGTTTTTAGCTGAGGAACTCGGGAAGAGTTTGCATAACTTTGAATATGAGAAGATTTTGAACTTAATTGCGGCTGCTATATCCTAAAAGGAGTAAAATATGAACGAGAGTAAAGGTCAAATTTTTATTATTGATGATACACCCGCCAATTTACATCTGCTTGTCAATCTTCTCAAGGAAAAGGGCTACCTGACGCGAGCATTTCCCAGCGGCAAGTTAGCTTTAGCAGTTATTGAACAATCATCTCCTAGTTTGATTTTGCTGGATATTCAAATGCCACAAATGGATGGCTACGAAGTTTGTCAACATCTCAAAGCTAACGAATCAACTGCCGATATTCCGGTGATTTTCATCAGTGCTTTGGATGAAATGATGGATAAGGTGAAAGCTTTTAGTGTAGGTGGAGTGGACTACATCACGAAACCATTTCAAGCAGAGGAAGTTTTAGCTCGGATTTCTACTCATTTAGAACTCAGTCGCTTACAAAAACTATTGAAACAGGAAAATTCTCTACAAGCTCAACAACTAGCCGAACAGAATCGCCAACTCCAGTCGATGAATCAGGCATTAGAGCAAGCTAATCAAGAATTGAAACAACAATACGATCGACTTCACTCTGCTCAATTACAATTGGTACAAAGCGAAAAAATGTCAGCTTTGGGTAACTTGGTGGCTGGGGTTGCCCACGAAATTAACAATCCGGTTGGCTTTATTAGCGGCAACATTCAACACGCTTTAGACTACATCAAAGATTTGTTTGGCTTGCTCGATTTAGTCAAGCAAGAATCTGGTAGTTTCAGCGAGGCAATTCAAGAAGAAATAGCAGCGATCGATCTTGAATACATCCGCGAAGATTTACCGAAGTTAATTGATTCAATGCGAGAAGGAGCGCACCGGATTAAAGACATTAGCACGAGCTTGCGGACATTTTCTCGTGCCGATAGCGAGCTCCCCATTCCTTTCAACCTTCATGAAGGTATTGATAGCACTATTTTAATTTTAAAACATCGCCTCAAAGCGTCGGAAAATCGCCCGGAAATAGCAGTTGTTAAAAAATACGGTAAAATTCCTATGGTAGAATGCTATGCCGGACAGTTAAACCAGGTATTTATGAATATTTTGGCAAATGCGATCGAGGCTCTGGATGAATCAAATTTCGGACGCAGTTATGCCGATATTCAACTGGCTCCCAATCGAATTGTCATTACTACCTCTTTAGAAGATAAGAGCGTCAAAATTACGATCGCCGATAACGGCAAGGGAATGTCGTCCGAGGTAAAAAATCGCATCTTCGACCACCTGTTTACCACTAAGGGAGTGGGTAAAGGGACGGGGTTGGGATTGGCGATCGCCCGTCAAATCGTGGTCGAGACCCACGGCGGTACAATTGAGGTGAATTCCTATCTGGGAAAGGGGACTGAATTTGCGATCGTGTTACCTGTTAGCCAAGAAAGTCATTAGTCATTGGTCATTGGTCAGAAGTGCGATCGTCCCCCCCGAGCGAACATTCGTCATTCTTGACGATCGCGATTTTAAGCTCTTCTGCTTTGCGATTGGACTTTAAGTGCGAACGATCGAACCTATTTGCCACCACTCCAGACACTGGCAAAATTTCCGGCACTCCTGCGCCAGATTGCCAAAATCTCAACTATGCTAACGTAGGCGAGCAGCAATCCCTTGTCACGAAGGCGATTGACATACTTTAAACAATTTATTTTATTGAGGAGCGGTGTATCCCCTATGGCAAACCTGATCGGCATGGACAGCAACGACTTTATTCTAGGTACTCCGCAGGGCGATCGAATTCGCGGCTTAGATGGCGATGACACACTGCTGGGCGCGAATGGAGATGATACCGTAGAGGGCGACGCAGGCAAGGATCAGCTTCTCGGAGGCGATGGAGCAGATTCGCTGCTTGGGGGTGAAGGAAATGACGAGCTCATTGGCAACCAAGGCCGCGATTTTCTTTCCGGTGGCAATGGGGACGACTCGGTTCGCGGCGGTTTGGGTAACGATACTCTCGATGGCAACGACGGGTTAGACAGCTTGTTGGGAGATGCAGGGGACGACTTGGTTCGTGGTAACGGAGGCAATGATGTGATTGCCGGGGGTACTGGCAACGATACCCTCAGAGGGAATGACGGCGACGATTCCGTGTTCGGAAATAGTGATGATGACTATCTCTACGGGGATTTTGGGAACGATTCTCTCAACGGCGGTAGCGGGCGAGATCAACTGTTTGGCCTTGATGGCAACGACTATTTGGCCGGCAGTGACGGTGACGATACTTTGTATGGCAATGCTGGCAGAGATTCGCTCTTGGGAGAATCCGGCAACGACCAACTATTCGGCGGCAAGGCTGACGATACACTTTCTGGTGGCAGCGGTTTGGATACCATTCGCGGCGATCAAGGTGACGACTGCCTCATGGGAGATGAAGGTAATGATTTCCTATTTGGTGGCAAAGGTAATGATGTTCTCGACGGCGGTTTTGGCGATGATTCTTTGGCCGGAGGTCTGGGCGACGATACAATTTTGGGTAGTTTTGGCAATGACAATTTATTTGGGGCAGAGGGTAATGATTCTCTGGTTGGAGGTGAGGGTTCCGATACTCTAACTGGCGGTAGCGGCAGTGATATTTTTGGATTGGGAGCCGGCCCGGGAAGTTTGGTTTTAATTACTGATTACAATGAGGCTGAGGATTTCTTTGGGCTGCCGAGCAGTTTATCTTTCAGTCAATTGCAAGTTCGCCAAGGTAATGGTGCCAATCTCAGAGATACGGTAATTACGATCGACGGGAAGCTGTTAGCAATTTTGGTCAACACTCCGTCGGCGCTGATCGATGCCACTGATTTTATCAGTGTGAGTGGGACGTTTTCCCCCAGGCCGACGACTACGACGACTACGACTACGACTACTACGACTACTACGGGAACGGAAACGACTCCAACGCCGACGATTACGACTCCAACTCCGACGATTACGACTCCAACTCCGACGATTACGACTCCAACTCCGACGACTACGACTCCAACTCCGACGACTACGACTCCAACTCCGACGACTACGACTCACTCCAACTCCGACGACTACGACTCCAACTCCGACGACTACGACTCCAACTCCGACGACTACGACTCCAACTCCGACGACTACGACTCCAACTCCGACGGTTTCGAGGATTCCGACTGCGCCGACTGTTACCGTACCTGATTCAATGGTGTCTATTAAGTCGATCGCCCCGACGCCTACTCCAGGACTTTTGCCGATGCCCGGCCAGATGCCGGTATTTCCTGCGATGCTGCCGAGTCCGATACCCGTACCTCCTACACCTTTCGGGTTCTAGGTGCAACAGCGCCCTTCTGTGATGAGTTTTGAGTTAATGTCAACGTCACAAACTCAAAACTCATCACTATTTAAGGTCTTCCTCAGTCCCGGCCGAGTCATTTTCAGACTTGGCCGGATCATCTTCTAGTGGAGATAATTGTTGGGCGTACCCCAAGATCGATCGAAGTTTCATACGCTGGATGTAAGGCCAGCCGCCATTGGCTTCAATATTCCTGAGCAGTTTGTAAACTGCTTGGCGGTTGTCGGGAAAAGATGCTTGGAACAAACCGTCCCGAATTTCCTGGTGCGAAGCTTCCAGGGCCCGCAGCAGGGTCAAAAGCAGCACACTGTCTCCCTGACAACTTTCGGCTAAAGTCCGAATCGCCTCTGTCAGCGATTGCAGTTGAGACTGCAACTTTTCTGACTCTAAATTTTTGCCGTTGTCCATACCGCTGCTTCCTTTGAAATCTACAAGGCGTTTGTCCCCAGCCTTTTGGTGAGCCGACTAATCGAGCTAGTGGCGATCGCCATTCGGGGCCAATAAGCAACGTAACTTAAGTGGGTTGACGATCGCAAGATTTATTTCCAATCCAAGTCAGGAAAAGAGCACAACCCGTCGTACCATGTGTATTGGGCTGCGATCCGAACATGATTGAGAAATCATAAGTTCTTGCTTATTTTCACCGCACTAGCTCGATTTTTTGAGTGAAAGCCAGTGTCGGTGAAGCAAGCGATCTGGATCTAAATGCTGCTATGGCGCTGGCCTAGCCTGCCGGCGGGCAATTATATTTTGCTCGAACTAGGGCTTTTTCTTAATATAATCCGATGTTGGATATTGAGGTTGGAAATGAAATATCGTGCTTTAATTGTTGCACTTTTAGCATTTTGCATGAGTGCGCTGGTTGCTTGTTCTTCTGCTCCTACTGATACGACGGTGGCGACTACCGAGTTGCTCACCTACGACGAGATTAGAGGTACAGGATTGGCCAATAACTGCCCTAGCTTGGCAGAAACTTCTCGGGGATCGATCCCCATTGAAGCGGGTGGCACCTATAAACTGGCTGGTATGTGTTTGCAGCCCACAACTTACTTTGTGAAGGAAGAAGCAGCCAACAAACGCCAAGAGGCAGAATTTGTGCCTGGTAAATTGTTGACACGGTTCACGTCGAGCATTGACCAAGTTCAAGGTACGCTCAAGGTTGGTAATGACGGTACTCTGACTTTTACAGAAGAGGACGGCTTGGACTTTCAAGCAATTACAGTTCAGTTACCGGGTGGAGAGCAAGTACCTTTCTTGTTCACCATTAAAGAGTTAGTGGCTACTTCCGATCCGGGAGTCGTTGCGCTCAATACTTCTACCGATTTTCAAGGGGAATTTAACGTTCCTTCTTACCGCAGCGCAGGCTTTTTAGATCCTAAAGGTCGCGGTGTATCGACGGGCTACGACAATGCTGTCGCGTTGCCGGCTACTGACAATTCCAAGCTGAAACGCTCTAATGTTAAGTTAGCTGACACCCGTACCAAGGCTGGCAAAATTTCTCTCCAAATTGCTAAGGTCAACAGCGCTACTGGCGAAATTGGGGGGATTTTTGAAAGCGTGCAGCCTTCTGATACTGATTTGGGAGCTAGACCTGCTCTGGACGTGAAAATTCGTGGTTTGTTTTACGCTCGGATTGAGCCTTCTGTTTCGTAAAATTGTCTTTCTGGATCGATCCTCTGCGAGGGCTTCGCCAACGAACTTGAGCAGTTTTTTGTCCTAAAGCTACTGCTCGCCTTTCATTAGTCAACAGTCTTTAGAAAGATAACTGAAGACTGTTGACTAATGACTAAATCTATGCTTAAAGTGTTATTGAGTTGCCAGTTATTAAATTAGGATTTTTGATTAATTGAAGTATTGCGTTTAAACAAATTTGCCACTACAATATGGTGTGAAAAATAAACATCATTCAATTGACAGTTGACAGTTGACAGTTGACAGTTGACAGTTGACAGTTTAAGAGCGACCTCTACCTAGAAGTAAGAGGATTGGAGTAATGAATAGTCTGATTTTAATTTCTCCCGATTAGGCGGGCGGGCTTTCAACCAATTCTTTCTGGTAAAATACGGATTTTGCTGAACACTTCTGGGATGACCCCGACCAAAAACGGAAGCCCTGACGATCGCTTAAAGTCGATCGCCAAATTTTAGACCCAAATAGAAGCTCCTAAATTAATCTGTGGAGTAAATTTAAAATCTAAAATTTAAAATTGACTAATTCCCTCAAATCCATGCACAGTCCCAAATTTTGACTGGTGTGTCTGCTGTCACAGATATATAAGTGCTAGGATTACACCACAGCAAGATTAATTTTTTTAGACTAGATTAAAAACTAGGTCTAAAGCAACATCAGTCCCCTGCTCTACCAACCTTTATGCAACCATGTCTACCACAATCCCCAACGAGCTAAAAAGCGAAAATTTGCAATTGTTGCGCGAGTACCAACATTCTGGCTCGAATGAAGTCCGCAATCAGTTAGTTCAACTGAATATTGGACTGGTGCGAAAAGAAGTTTACCACTGGATCAATCAGTGCGGTGAAAGCTACGATGATTTGCAGCAAGTTGGGTGTATTGGGTTGATTAGGGCGATCGAGCGATTTGATATCTCGAAGGGACACGCTTTTAGTTCCTTTGCAATTCCCTACATTCGCGGCGAAATTCAACACTACTTGCGGGACAAAAGCCCTTCTGTGCGAGTTCCCCGCCACTGGTTGGCCCTGGAACGCAAGTCTGTCGCAGCGATCAAGGATTTGCAGGTACAGTTCAACCGCAAACCTACGGATGCTGAAGTAGCAGCAGTGCTTGAGGTTTCTGTGGCAGAATGGCAAGAAATTAAGTTAGCGCATCTCAACCGATCGCCTTTAAGTTTAGACGCACCAGTGCAAGATGAAGATGAGGGCGCGACTTGTCTGGGAGAATTGGTACCCGATAGCAAATATCGGAGTTTTCAGTTGGCGCAAGAGGATCAAATTCGCGTACAGCAAGCTTTGGCGATGTTGGAACAACGGACTCGGGAGATATTGGAGTTTGTTTTTCTGTACGATTTGACGCAGAAGGAAACGGCCGAACGCTTGGGTATCAGCGCGGTGACTGTTTCTCGGCGAGTCAAGAAGGGACTGGATTTGCTAAAGGAAATTATGACCAAACAGCTTTAGACAGTTGACAGTTGACAGTTGACAGTTGACAGTTGAGAGGAAAGCAGTTACTACTAATGACTACTGACTAATGATAAGGTTCGCGAGCGGGGACGCTCGCACTAATGACTGCTGACAACCGCCAACAGCCAACTGACTACTGCCAACTAACAAATGACAACTGACTAATTTTTAGATGCTTCGGACAAATTTATCGAGCCTTTCTACAGCTTTTTTAATTGTGCCTAAATCGGTGGCATAAGACAAGCGAATGTGGTCGTCTGCACCAAACGCAATCCCTGGAATAACTGCTACTTGATGCTGTTCTAAGAAAGCATCACAAAATTGCAGAGAAGTCATTCCAGTTTTGCTGATATTGACAAACATATAGAAAGCGCCGTCTGGTTTGATGCAGCTAATTCCAGGGATCGCCTCAAGCAATTCAAATATTACTTCACGCCGATCGGCAAAAGCGAGACGCATTTTTTCCACAGACTCTTGGCTGCTTTCCAAAGCTGCGATCGCGCCGTACTGTGCAAAAGTACACACGTTTGAGGTACTGTGTCCTTGAATGGTGCTGGTGGCTTTAATTAATTCGATCGGCCCGGCCAAATAGCCAATCCGCCAGCCTGTCATTGAGTAACCTTTTGCAAAACCGCTGCTAATGATGGTGCGATCGAATATTTCTTTACCCAGGGAACCGATGCTGACGTGTTTGGCGCCGTCATATATAATTTTTTCGTAAATCTCGTCAGAAACGACTAAAATATCTCGATCGACTATCACCTGGGCCAGCGCTTTAATTTCCGCTGGAGTGTACACCATTCCCGTCGGGTTAGAAGGCGTATTCAGCACGAATAACTTGGTTTTGGGAGTAATCGCTGCACTCAGTTGTTCCGGTGTAATTTTATATCCTGTAGAAGCATCTGTCCGTACAATTACGGGCTTACCGCTGGCGAGTTTGACCATTTCTGGATAGCTGAGCCAGTAGGGAGCCGGAATAATTACTTCATCTCCAGGCTCGATCAGAGCCATCATCAGATTGTAGAGGGAGTGCTTGCCGCCGTTGGTGACAATGATATTTTCCGGTTGATAGTGGAGATTGTTGTCGTTGCGGAGTTTGCGGGCGATCGCAGCTTTCAACTGCGCTTCCCCAGCCACCGGGCCGTACTTAGTCTTCCCCGCATCCAAAGCTTGCTTTGCCGCCGCTTTAATGTGTTCGGGGGTATCAAAGTCGGGTTCTCCGGTGCTCAAACTACATACATCAATCCCTTCGGCCCTCATAGCTTTTGCCTTAGCTGCGATCGCCAAGGTTATGGAAGGAGGAACCTCACCCACTCGTGCTGCCAACTTGATCATTGGATTTTAGATATTATATTTTTGACTTTAGATCATAGGTTGACAAATCTTGATATTCAACCCTGTCGTTAGGAAATTATGACATTTGTTTACATATAGTGAATCTAAAATCTAAAATCTAAAATTTAAAATCGATTGACGTTATGATTGTAGCATTTTTGATGCCTCGTTACCCTCAACGCCGATCTGCAAGCTTATGGATCTCAAATCTCTGATTCGCGACATTCCTGATTTCCCCAAGCCGGGAATTATGTTTCGAGACATTACAACTTTGCTCTGCAACCCGCAAGGACTGAGCTACACTATTGACAGTTTAGCTGAAAAATGCTCTGAAATGTCTGCTGACTATGTGGTGGGCATGGAATCGCGGGGCTTTATCTTTGGCACGCCTTTGGCTTATAAAATGGGAGTGGGCTTTATTCCTGTCCGCAAACCGGGAAAACTGCCTGGAGAAGTTCTTTTTGCTGAGTACGAGTTGGAGTACGGTGTCGATCGACTGGAAATGCACCGAGATGCGATGAAATCCGGCAGCCGGGTGCTGGTTGTGGACGATTTGATCGCCACTGGCGGAACAGCGGCCGCGACGGCTAATTTGTTGCAGCAAGCGGGCTGCGAGCTTGTCGGTTTTGCTTTTGTGATTGAATTGCTGGCTTTGGGCGGGAGGCAGAAATTGCCGGATGTGCCGATCGTCTCGCTAGTCGAATATTAGTCAGTAGTCAGTTGACAGTTGACAGTTGACAGTTGTCAGTTGTCAGTTGTCAATTGTCAATTGTCCGATCAATTGACCGTAATAAAAGAGGTTTGTAGTGAGGACTTTAGTCCGCATTCTTAAACCCGCAAGCCACGACTTCTGTCATTACTGCAAACATATAGGGATCGTATGAGCTGCGATCGATGCTTCACAAACAATTAATCAATCAAAAATCCCAAATTCTCAATCTAAAATCTAAAATCTAAAATCTAAAATGGTATGACTTCTATTAAATCTAATCGAAACTGGCGAATGTTGAATTCTTTATTTGGCAGCGAGACATTTACTTATGTTGTCAAACGACTGTTGCAGGCACTTTTAACCCTATTCTTAGCATCGGCTCTGTGTTTTGCAATTATTGAGCTCGCACCAGGAAATTACTTAGATACTTTGAGTCAAAATCCGAAGATTTCGCCGGAAACACTCAAGCAACTCGAACAGCAATTCGGCTTGGATAAACCAGCGATTGTGCAGTATGGGCTGTGGCTGAAACAAATTCTGACACAGGGGAATTTTGGCACGAGCTTTGTGTATCAGCGATCCGTAGCGTCGCTGCTGTGGGAAAGAGTACCGGCGACGTTGTTGATGGCGATCGCATCTTTGATTGTAACTTGGGCGATCGCACTGCCTTTGGGAATTGTCGCGGCCGTTAATCAGAATAAAACTGTCGATCGCATTTTGCAAGTAGTCAGCTACACAGGCCAGGGTTTTCCCAGCTTTATCACAGCTTTGCTGCTGCTATTTTTTGCTCAGAATACTTCACCTCTTTTCCCAGTCGGAGGAATGACGAGCATCGATCATGCAGACTTACCTTGGTGGGGACAAATCCTCGATTATTGCTGGCACTTAATTTTGCCAACAGTCGCCCTCAGCGTCACAGGTTTTGCTGGTTTACAAAGATTGATGCGCGGACAATTGTTAGACGTGCTGCGTCAAGATTATATCCGCACAGCACGAGCTAAAGGTTTGCCGGACAATCGAGTAATTTACATTCACGCTCTGCGGAATGCGATTAATCCTTTAGTTACGCTGTTGGGTTTTGAGTTTGCTAGTTTGTTGAGCGGTGCGTTTATTGCGGAATTTTTCTTTAATTGGCCTGGTTTGGGTAAGCTGACTTTGGAAGCGGTGAACAATCAAGACTTGTATTTGGTAATGGCGAGTTTGATGATGGGCGCTACGATGTTGATTGTTGGTAATTTGTTCGCAGATTTGTTGCTGAAGGCTGTCGATCCGAGGATTAAATTGGAAGATTTGAAGTGATAGAATCATATTTGACTATAAATTTGATTCTCGTTAAATTCTGTTGTGACACAATCATTTTCAAATAATGTTCCTAGCCCTCGCTTTTCCAATCAGTCCCCCGCGACGCTAAATGATGAACTTCGATCGGCAGATGAGTTAGGCATCAGACCCATTAAAGTGGGGGAAGCAGGATTTGACGATATAATTAATGAAGGGACTGTCAAATGGGCAGTGACAACAAACCCAGAACTCCTTGTAATTCCGAAATTTTTAGATGTTAACAATGAAATTTACCATACGGTTATAACTCGCGGTCAGCCTGTTTTGGCTGCGGGAGAAGCCGAGATAGTCGGCAGCAACGGTTTATATATTTTGCTAACAATCAGCAATCACAGCGGGCATTTTAGACCCAATTCAGAGAGCTTAGAAGTAGGAATTACAGCCTTTAGGCAGCAAGGAGTTGATATAAGTAATGCTGATATCGAATATTTGGAGTAGATAAATTATGACTCAATCTCCTACGACAATATCCCTCGATCGCATTCTCGAACAAAATGCCGAATCTGTACTGATTTGGGTGAAAAACATATTTTCAGGTCAAACCACCCAACCACAAGGGTTTAACTGGCTATTATTAGCCGATGTTTCCTCCGCTAAGGCTCGAAAAGGTGAAAATGGTTCTGGTTTGTGCGATCGCAAATGGGCAGAAGTCGCGATCGCAATTTACGATCTTCTAGCCGATGATGCCGATCGCAAAAAACCAGGTAGTGGCGAGTCTTTTACGATTTCCTCAATGATGTTGCGGGCTGCGGCGATCGAAAAACAGGAAGTAATTTCCGATGATTCTGTTCTCGATGTTAACTTAATTTTAGAATGGTTTTGGGATAACATCAAAGAGTCGCAGGAAGATGTCGAAAAAAAGGTTGCTAATTGGAAAACGCTACCTATTGCAGAAATTCGCGAGTTAAGAAAACTTAAAAATCGATTGAAAGTTATTGCAGCACTTTCTGAGAGTGATAAATATGTTTTAGATGAAAAACTCAACACTTGGCTTTTCCTGCGCGATAAATTACCATAAAAGTGCGATCGCACCATCACCGAACAACTTCTGATTGCACCAGCCATAATACGAACAGTTAATGGTATTCCATGCCCCATTCCCGATGCCCCATTCCCCATATCGGAGTTTTTTATGTCAGAAAAACAACCAAACGAGCCAATTAGTTTTAGTCGCTTTGCCGACTGGTGCAGGCATATTGACAGTCTTTCAGAAGGAGCAAAGCACACAGTTGAAGTGTTGTTAGAAAAGGCTGGCACTGATGACGCTGAAGCAGCGGAGCAGATACTTTCAAGCATGACAACACTGAATCTCAGCAGCAATAGAATTACCGACATCAGCTTCCTCGGCTCGCTCACCAATCTGACAACACTGTATCTCGGCGACAATCAAATTACCGACATCAGCTTCCTCGGCTCGCTCACCAATCTGACAACACTGTATCTCGACAACAATCAAATTACCGACATCAGCTTCCTCGGCTCGCTCACCAATCTGACAACACTCGATCTCGACAGCAATCAAATTACCGACATCAGCTTCCTCGGCTCGCTCACCAATCTGACAGCACTCGATCTCAAGGGCAATAAAATTCGCGACATCAGCTTCCTCGGCTCGCTCACCAATCTGACAACACTCGATCTCGACAGCAATCGAATTACCGACATCAGCTTACTCGGCTCGCTTACCAATCTGACAGCACTGAATCTTGAAAACAATCAAATTACCGACATCAGCGCCTTGCGATCGCTCACCAATCAGACAACACTTAATCTGGACAACAATGAAATTACCGTTCTGTGCGTGCTAGGCGAACTCGCACAGAAACGTCTTACTCTCTCAACTACGCCAATTGATGCTCAAAAAGCCACAGCAGCCATCAAAGTTGCTTATGCCGCTATTGGTCTAGAAGAACCCGAAGTTATTATTTGCAGCAGTCTCCGCGACGTTTGTCCCCAAATCTTCAACAGGCTCAAACCCGACCATTCACAAAAATGCTCAGACGAATACAGCAATAGATTGGGGAAAAATCTAGACCTGAAATGGATACCCGCTGTGGGAGAATTTGCAAGTTCGGATCTGTGGGAGTATGAGCTCGATCACATGGTAATCGAGCCCGAAGCCGACAGCACACTGAGTTCGGTAATGTACAAATTGGTTGACAGCTATGTGCGATCGAAACAAACGATATGGAATGTTTTTTCCAATAATTTGTTCGGTTTTAATTGCCCTGAAACCCCCACGACTTTGTTTAAAGAAATCTATTTGACTGAATTGTATATATCTTCAGGCGTCAATATTTCCCAAAAGGCACAAGAAATACTTCGCTGCCAAAAGCTGCTTTTCGAGCATTGCGGTTTTATATTTCCCTTTGAAAAGATTTGCGCGGTGTGCGATCGCCCCCGCCACCTGCGCTTTGACAGTGAAAACCGCTTGCACGCTGAAGCAGAACCTGCGATCGAGTTTGCGGATGGATGGAATTTTTACTATTATCACGGTGTCAGATTGCCGGAACAATACGGTCAAGTGCATCCCAATTTGTGGAAAGCAGAATGGCTTTTATCTGAAGACAATGCCGAAGTTCGGCGAGTGTTAATTGAAGCAATTGGTTACGATCGCATTTGTCAAGAGTTGGCAGCAGAACAAATAGATACTTGGCAAGAATATGCACTATTAAAAATAGATAATGCGGATGTCGAGCCGATTTATTTGTTAAAAATGACTTGTCCGAGCACGGAATTCATTCATGCTTTGAGAGTACCGCCAAATGTGACATCTGCTAGGGAGGCAATTCGCTGGGTAAATGGGGGTATCGATCCAGAGGAATTTTCCGTGCAGACTTAATCTATAACAAGTCTAAATCATTCATGCAGATTTGTAGGGGTAGTGCCCCGTGCCTACCCCAACTGGACAACTGGGGGATTGCCCCTGCCTTTTATTATGCCAAATCCCCATATATAATCCACTTTATACCGATCGATAGTTGTCGCTGCTACACAAATAAAATTCACCTTCAGAGGCTTTAAGATTAAAATTGAAAAATAATTTCTGACTGTACAGATCCAAAATTAGAGATTCAGCGTATATCACTAATGAACGCAGTACAAGATTTCATAAGTTCACAGCGCTAAAAACTTAAGCTTGGCAGCTTACAGTTGCGTTGTACTTGTCATGACTATACTGCAAACTATCAAATAACGCGCTTTTATAGCCTAAAAAAATTCGGTAATATTAGCGCGTACTGCGAATTAGCGATTTTTTGTACTGAAAATCCCGCTGCTTTTAGGCACTGGGAATGTCAAATTTAGATGTGCAATATATCATGGCAGACATTAGAGGTACTATACAAGCAGACTCGCTCCCAGGCACTGCTGAAGATGATGTTATTTTTGGTTTTACGGGCAATGACGTAATTGCTGGCAATTCTGGAAATGATAGCATTTTTGGTGGAAAAGATGGCGATTCGATTGATGGGAGTTCTGGAAGAGATTCTCTGTTTGGAGATTTAGGCAGCGACAGTGTTAACGGCGGTGAAGATAACGATTTTGTATTTGGTGGCAAGAATAATGATTTGATTTTTGGCAACTCTGGCAATGATGTTTTGTCGGGAGATAGAGATACTGATATCCTGATCGGCGGAGATGGTGGTGATGTATTTGTTTTGAGTCGCTATGCTGCTGCCGATCCTTTCCTTACCAGCGGTGGTGTTAATTTAGGAAATGCTGATGCGATCGCCGATTTTGCAAACGGTACAGATTTAATCGGTTTGGCGGGCGGACTCTCTTTTGGCGACTTGAATATTCTGGAAGCCGGAAATGATACTGTGATTCAAGACCGGGTAACAGGAGAATTTCTCGCTACTCTCAGAGGTGTGAATCGAAGTGCGATCGACCAAACAGATTTCACTACTAATATTAGCAGCATTCTTCCCAATCCCCCGCCTCCAGCGCTGACAACGGCTTATGCTTTAACTCCCGATAATCGGATTGTCGGTTTTAGCCTTGCTAATCCGGGAAGTGTCATCTCAGATTTGCCTGTGACTGGATTGCAAGCGGGAGAAAGTTTGCTGGGAATTGATTACCGGCCCGCTAATGGCGTGCTTTACGGTGTGGGTTCTAGCAATCGCTTGTATACTGTCAATCCGAAAACGGGGGAAGCAAATTCAGTCGGTAGCGGGCAGTTTGCGGTTCCCCTAACTCAAGGCGCTGTGGGTTTTGATTTCAATCCGACAGTCGATCGCATTCGGTTTGTCAATCAAGCGGGTCAAAACGGTCGCCTCAATCCAGATACCGGGGCAATAGTAGATTCTGACACATTAACTGGGGGAATTCAACTCGATCGCAATTTAGTGTATGCCACGGGCGATCGCAATTTTGGCACAACTCCGGGGGCGGCTGCGGCTGCCTATGTGAATAACTTTGCGGGTGCAACTTCAACGACGCTATTCGTAATTGACAGCAATTCAGATGTTTTGGTAAGACAAGATCCGCCGAATAATGGAGTGTTAAATACGATCGGATCTTTGGGAGTTGATGCAACTAGCATTCTCGGCTTTGATATCAGAAGTATTGGCGGCCGCGATGTCGCAGTAGCGGCACTAGAAGTCGGGGGAGTTTCGGGATTGTACAACATTAATTTAAGTACCGGTCAAGCTTCTTTTACTGGTAGAATTGCCGACGGAAGACAGATTAACGGTTTGGCATTGCCTTTGCCTACAGCTTACGCCTTAACTGTCAGAAATGGCGCCGAAAGAATCGTCGGTTTTAACGAAGCGGCACCGCGCACTTTACTCAGCGACACAGCAGTAACGGGATTGCAGCCGGGAGAAAGTTTGCTGGGAATTGATTTTCGTCCTGCTAACGGTTTGCTTTACGGTTTAGGTAGTAGCAATCGATTGTACGCGATCGATCCGGTGACTGGGGCTGCAAGTCAACTCGGTAGCGGACAATTCGCCGTACCGCTGACTCCGGGGGCTGCCGGTTTAGATTTCAATCCCACAGTCGATCGAATTCGGTTTGTCAATCAAGCGGGAGAAAACGGTCGGATTAACCCAGATACGGGGGCAATTGTCGATTTTGACACGTTAACCGGAGGAATTCAACTCGATCGCAATTTGACTTATGCGACGGGCGATCGCAATTTTGGCACAACTCCGGGGGCGGCTGCGGCTGCCTATGTGAATAACTTTGCGGGTGCAACTTCGACAACTCTGTTTGTAATTGACAGCAATTTGGATGTTTTGGTGAGACAAGATCCGCCGAATAATGGAGTATTAAATACGATCGGATCTTTAGGGATTGATGCTTCTAGCGTTCTCGGCTTTGATATCAGGAGTGTCGGCGGTAACGAGACAGCTTTGGCTGCGATCGATGTTGGCGGAGTTTCGAGTTTGTACAATATTAATCTGACAACCGGTCAAGCTTCCATTGTCGGTCAAATTGGCGACGGGCGATCGATTAAAGGTTTGGCACTGACCTTAATTTAAATGCTAGATTAAAAGCGATTTTAGATTGACTTTAGGGCAATCTAAAATCGACTTGTATTGCATTTATTCGCTCTCATATCTGGAAAACATCTGCGTCTATCTACCTGGAATCTCCGGTTTCGCGATCGTTCAAAGATTTATGCAATGCAAGTCTAATCGTTTGGGCAATTCCCAATTCCCAATTCCCAATTCCCAATTTGATGTAACATATTATTTTGACAATAAAGATAAAATGTTATCTCAAGTTTTTTACTTACTGCGTTCTCGTGCTGACGGCAAATATATCAGCGCTTGTCCCAACCCTGATTCGGCGGTGAGTTACCTGCTGATGTTTCGCGAAGACTATGATGCTTTGAGCTATCTCAACGCTCACGCTGCTGATGTTGCCGATCGATTTGGGGTAGAATCGATTTCCGGTTCTCAGGTGAAAACGCTGCTTCAGCGTTGGGGATTCAACGGTGTGGGGGTTGTTCAAGACCCGCTGTTACCGAATATTGAGTTTTTATTGACAAAGAATTGACAATTGACAAGATTTGCGCTTCACCCGTTTTCTAGCAGAAATCGGGTTTTTTGCTGAAGTTTTGAGGCGATCGCCCGATCGACCTTCCCGAGTCCGAAGCCCCATATTTAGTGCAAATTGTCAAATTTGTCAAGGTTTTACCCTAAATCTGAATCCTGTTGTATATTCATAGTCTGTTGATATATTCCGACACGTCAGTACACAACCTATGGTTCGAGAATTAGAGCGATCGAGTGCCCGCGAGAAACGTCACCTGTCCGATTTCCCCGAAACAGCACCCGCAGCCAATCCAGTATTTTTCAGGACGTACAGCCGTCGTACCGACACGGGAAGGGAGACTTGGGCCGATGTGTGCGATCGAACGGTCAAAGGCCTCCAAAAGCTCGGAAACCTCACCTCCGAAGAAACACAACTCCTACACCGGATGCAAAACGAGCTCAAAACCCTCGCTTCCGGCCGCTGGCTGTGGGTGGGCGGTAGCAACTGGATTGAGCAACCAGAGAATTTTTCCGGCGCCTATAATTGCTCCTCAACCAATATTATCGACTGGCGGGCCTTTGGCTTGTTGATGGATTTGGCAATGATGGGCTGCGGCACCGGTGCAGTTTTGGAACCCAAATACATCAACCAATTGCCACCGATTAGCAACCGCTTAACCGTGACAATGCAAGGTGAAATCGGCTCTACACCCGCTGAATTGCGCCGTCAAGAAACCGAAGTAAAAATAGCTGAAAAAACCGCAACTATTTATGTCGGAGATTCCCGTCAAGGTTGGGTGAAATCCTATCAAGCTTTGTTGGAATTGTCCACAGATGAAAGATTTGCCGGAGAAGTTCAAGTTTACATCGATTTGAGCGATGTCCGCCCCGTGGGAGAGCCTTTAAAAGGTTTTGGTGGAGTCGCAAATCCAGTCAAATTGCCTGACCTTTATCAACGTTGCTCAGCAATTTTGAATAAAGCTTTCGGACGGCAGTTGAATTCAGTTGAATGCTGCGTATTGATAGATGAAGCTGCGGTCACAATTGTGGCTGGTAATATTCGGAGATCCGCCGGAATTCGTCAGTTTACTTTTGATGACGAACTGGGAGCAAATGCTAAAAACAACTTGTGGCAACAAGACGATCAAGGCAACTGGAAAATAGATCCAGAACGCGATGCTCTTCGCATGGCCAACCATACCCGTGTTTTTCATTCCAAACCGACATTAGAAGAATGTATTGATGCTGTTCGCAAACAGTATTATTCTGGTGAAGGCGCAATACAATGGGCTGGTGAAGCTGTAGCTAGAGCTAATGTCGATCTACTTTCAACTCCGAGTCTAAAAATTGAGTTCTTGAAAGCTTACGACGAAGGAAAAGCTAAACAGTGGTTGCAGGAACGCTATCCTGACATGACTGCGGAAGAATTAGAGCATCGGTCAGTCCGTTTGGGCTTAAACCCGTGTGGTAAGTAATTTTGCCTCACGTTAAAAACCTCGCAAATTCGGAGAAGACTGAGATGTTAATTCCGAGGTAAGTAAGGGAATTAAAAATCCTTTACCACCGTAGAGCGTACCAGGTGAACCTTCTTAATTGAAGAACATAATCCTGGCAAGAGTGCGGGGCATTTACAACTAAAGTAAATGAAAAAGTACGCCGAGCTACAGGTAAAATGGAATCTGTAGAACTAGAGGATAAAAAGCCTTTAGGATAACAAAACTGGAAATTATTGGCTCTAACTTCCACTGTGTCAGTGGCGACACTTTGCTAATTACTAAAGACGGACTACATCAAATAAAGGACGTTGTTGGAAGTGAAATCGAAATTTGGAATGGTCAAAGATGGAGCTCCGTCACACCATTTCAGACAGCGAGTGATACCAAGGTTGGACGACGCAAACTTTACCGTGTAAAGTTTGCTGATGGTAGTTATCTAGATGCCACAGAATATCATCGTTTCTTTGTCAAGGATCGCTTTGGTAAAGTTTACCAAGAAGTTCAAACCAAAGACTTGATGGATACAAGTCGATATAGCATTCATACTGAACCTTTTACAATTCAGTACGAAGATGGCATGAATATCGATTCAGGTTATGCTTACACTTTGGGTGTGGCTGTAGGAGATGGAACTACAGACCAAAATGACAATGCAAAAGTTCGACTTTACGAAGGCAAAATGGCATTGTCAGTAGCAGGAAATAAGTCGCCTGAAAGAAACTATGACTATTTACCTGCTTTTACAGATGTAACTAACTTGAGCTTTTCTGGAGAATTTCTGAAAAGTTTGAAAGTTAACCCGGAAGCACTAAATGTAATTGCGAGCTGGAATCGGCAAGCAATTTTACATTTTATTGCTGGATTAGCCGATACGGATGGATCGAATACCAATAGTAATGGTATCAGAATTTATATCTCCGATCGCGATCGGGCTTTCAGAGTTCAGTTACTTTTGACCAAGTGTGGCATTAGCTCATCGCTAAATCTTTGTGCTCATCAAGGATCAGTCACTAATTACGGTGTCCGAAGCCGGGATTTGTACTACTTGCAAATTACTGACTGTGGTGAAATTCCTTGTCAGCGGTTAGATGTGAGCAAAGGGACGAAGGCTAAAGGTAAAGGTAAATGGCAAGTTGTCAGAAGTGTCGAAGAATTACCAGGATTGCATGATACTTACTGTTTCAATGAACCAGAGTTTCATAAGGGAGTTTTCGGCAATACCCTAACTGGAAACTGTAATCTTTCTGAGGTTCACCTCAATCAAATCGACCCTTACAACTTCAAAGAACAAGAAGAAGCTTTCACCGCCGCAGGTTTATCTGTCGCGGTACTTCTCAATCACAAATTTAGCGAACCTCGCTATCAATATAGCCGCGAATTAGACCCGATTGTCGGCGTATCTTTCACGGGATTATTCGATTTCTTCGTTCATGCTTTTGGCGTTGAGTGGCTGCGCTGGTGGGTGGAAGGCCGCCCGCAAACTGCACAGGGAATTGCGTTTAAACAGCGGGAAGAAGAGTATTTGACTGGTTGGCGGGAAATTGTGAATCGCGTAGTATGGGATTATTGCGATCGGCATTCTTTGAAACGCCCCAATCGCTGCACAACCGTCCAACCATCGGGTACAAAATCTCTACTGACAGGTGCTTCTCCCGGCTGGCATCCCCCCAAATCCCAGCGTTTCATTCGCCGAATCACTTTCGGCAAAAACGACCCTGTAGCCCTCGCCTGCATCGACTACGGATACAACGTAATTCCGTCTCAATCTGACAAAGATGAAAACGGCAATTTGCTGAACAATCCCTTCGATGAGCGCTGTACAGAATGGCTGGTAGAAATACCAGTTGCTGTCAGTTGGGCGGATTTACCCGGTGCTGATGAAATTGAGATCAACAAATTCTCAGCGGCGGCACAAATGGACTTTTATATGCAAGTGCAAAAGTTCTACGTGCGGCACAACACCAGCGCGACGATTGAGTTGCGAGAAAATGAAGTTGAAAGTTTGGGTACGCGGATTTATGAAGCTATTCGCGACGACGAAGGCTACATTTCGGCTGCACTTTTGTCTCGCTTTGATGCCCTAGAAACTTTCCCACGTTTGCCTTTTGAACCGATCGCAAAAGCAACTTACGAGACGATGTTGAAAGACGTTTTAGTGCGCCGTCAAATCGATATTTTTCAGGTGGCACTGAGTCGTTATGACTTGGGTGAAATGATGGATTCGGGGCCTGCGGGTTGCGATTCCGATAAGTGTTTGATGCCTGAGACTAAGACTATGTAATCGCCTTTTATTAAATCCCCCAAAAATGGGGGATTTTTTATGTTTAATTTCAGGTTGACAAAATCGTAGGGGCGGGTTCACCAACCATAATTGCCTAAAAGTAACAATCTCGTAAACCCGCCCCCACCCAACGAATAATTGTCAGATCGTGTCCGATAAATCGCGCATAATATATAAGCCGGGGCGGGTTTTTGAAATTGTCGGTTTTTGGCAAATATTGTTGGTGAACCCGCCCCTACAAGATCGTGGTCAATCGATCGGACATGATATCACTAGAAAAGAAAGAACTCATTTACAATTCTGAATTAAACGGAAATGATATAACAGCCCGATCGTACAATTAAAACTAGCCTGTTTTTTAGAATATGAAGATTCGCTGCATTGCCAATAAAGGAACAGACCTGCCGGAAAATTACCTAAATCCACCGTTAGATATCAGCAAAGAAACAGAATTTAAACTGATAGTAGGTAAAGAGTATATTGTCTACGCTATCTCTGAATGGCAAGGGAATTTATCGTACTATATTTGCGATGAGCGCTATACTTATTATCCTCTAGAGAATCCAGCCCCGTTATTTGAGATAGTTGATGCCAGATATTCTCGGTACTGGCAAGTGCAATTAGCAACTAACGGTTTGTTAGAGATTGCTTTTGAACATTGGTTCTCCATACCTAATTTTTACGATCAACTAACTGACGGAGAAACAGAAACTGTTTTGATTTTTGAGAAAATCAAAGAGCTCATGGATGCTGAAGCTGCAATTCCTCAACCGCAACCTTTCTCCGTTGAGGAATTGCTCGCGATGCCGACCTTGCAACCCGACAAACTCGCAAAAGTACCTGGTTGAAATTATGTCTGACAATCAAAATAAACCTAGAGAATACGATGCCGTCAAGGGCGGTCAAAATTCAATTCCGGTCAATGCTGCTGTACTCGGAGGCATCGCCGGCGTTAAACGCCGCTTAGCCTCGTCCGCGATCGAAGTTAGAATCGCCGCACTCTCCGAAGCGCCCAAATATGGGGAAGCAGGCTTAGATTTGATACTTGGAGCATTGCAGGATGAGTCAATGCAGGTGAAATCTGCTGCTTTTTTACTGCTGAAAGATCGGGATGAGGAGAATATAAAACAATGTTTACAAAACCATTTTCCTCTCTTTGGGTTTTATGTTATCACAGTCGATGCGGATGGACAAAAAAACAGTCGTCGTAAGTCATTTGCTCGATTTTTTCCAGAAGATTTAGGTAATGGTATTGTACTGGAAATGGTTTACATTCCCGGTGGCACATTTATGATGGGTTCCCCCAACGACGAAGCAGGACGAGAGGATGACGAAAGCCCGCAGCATCAAGTCACAGTACCAGCTTTTTATGCAGGGAAATACCCCATCACTCAAGCACAGTGGGAAGCCGTCATGGGAAACAACCCATCGTACTTGAAAGGTGAAAAACTTCCTGTTGAATGTGTATCCTGGTATGATGCTGTCGAATTTTGTGAGAAACTGTCGGAAACAACTGGGAAAACATATCGCTTACTGAGTGAAGCGGAATGGGAATACGCCTGTCGTGCGGGTACAACAACCCCATTTCATTTTGGCGAAACGATTACCCCGGAATTAGTCAACTACATAACCGAATCAAACGAACCCACAGATGTGGGGAGTTTTCCCCCCAATGCTTTTGGGTTGTACGATATGCACGGGAATGTTGAGGAATGGTGCAGCGATAAATGGCTTGACAATTATGATGGTGCACCGACTGACGGAAGTTCTTGGGAATCAGGAAACAATTGTCGGATGTTGCGCGGTGGTTCGTGGGCCAACGATCCGAGCAATTGCCGATCGGCTGTTCGTAGCTGCGAACAGCCGATCTATGGCGAGAGATTCAACGGTTTTCGGGTTGCGTGTGTTGCTGCACAACCACCAACACCAAATAAAATCATAGCTGACGAAAAACTAAGTCCAGCAGAGACCTTTCAATTTGAAGTCATCACACTCTACCAATGGGGAAGGATCGTCAAAACAGAACAGCGACAAGCCGAATACTTTAGTGAAAACCTAGGGCGCGGTGTCAGCTTAGAAATGGTAAAGATTCCCGGCGGCACATTTACGATGGGCCCCCCTGACATCTACACAGTTAGTGGCGATCGAATTCCGCAGTATCGAGTCACAGTACCGACATTTTATGCAGGTAAATACGCCATCACCCAAGAACAGTGGGAAGCAGTTATGAGAAACAACCCATCGTGCTTTAAAGGTGAAAAACGTCCTGTAGAAAATGTATCCTGGTATGATGCTGTCAAATTTTGTGAGAAACTGTCGCAAACAACTAGGAAAACATATCGCTTACTGAGTGAAGCCGAATGGGAATACGCCTGTCGTGCGGGTACAACAACCGCATTCCATTTTGGGGAAACCTGTCACTGTATATCTCCAGAAGTAGTCAACTATGACACAAACTACTCCACAGATGTGGGAAGTTTTCCCCCCAATGCTTTTGGGTTGTACGATATGCACGGGAATGTTTGGGAATGGTGCAGCGATAAATGGCATGATAATTATGATGCTGCACGGACTGACGGAAGTTCTTGGGAAACGGGAACAAACAATCATCGGCTGATGCGCGGTGGTTCGTTTTACAGTGATTTTAACTGTCAATCGGCTACTCGTGACCACAGTGCGCCGAACGATGTCTACTGGGCCCGCGGTTTTCGAGTTGCGTGTGTGGCTGCGTAGACTTTCTAGCTTTTTACACTTTTGCCCTTTTGCCCTTGGCGATTAGAAATCGCTTCACCTCAAAGAAAGTCCCAGCAGAGAGGGACTAAGAAAATATAACCATATTCTGCGTTATTTGAAAATATCTTTCCGCTTCTGCAACAGCAAAGTTACGGTCAAATAAACGGCGGCGTGCAATCCTAAAATTCCCCAATTCAAGGCTAAGTTTTGCCAAGTTGGTTCGTAGACGGCGCTTTTCTCGAATAACTGCGGTAGGATTGTTCGATCGGGTAATTCGATCGGCTTTGGCACCATCGCGTTCACGTTAACCAAGCTACCGTAAGCACCCACAGACCAGCGGCTTACCGTCAACCACGAGATATACTGACCGATTTTCTCGATTTTAAACAAACTTCCCAGACTGAACAAGACTCCCGAAAAAATAATTTGCGGCACTAACAGCAAAGGCAAAGCACTGTTGGCCTGACTGCCATTCTTCACAAATGCCGATACCATCAATCCCAAACTCATGCTAGCCAACAGCGTTAAAAATACTGTAATTCCCAAACCCAGCGGCCAAGCGATTATATCCGGTGACGGCTGTTTAAAACCAATTAAAATTACTGCGGTCATTAGCAATGTTTGCAACAAGGCCAATCCTCCCAGCACCAGAAACTTGGAACCGACATAGGGCAGTAAACCTAAATTCACCAATCTTTCTCGCTGGTAAACGGCTGATTCTTTGACAATTTCTTGCAGAGAACTGGACAAACCTACCCAAATAGCTGCCGATGTAAATACAAACAAAATTCGCAAAGCTAAAAAAGCCAGCGCTGGATCGTCTGCTGTTCCGGTAACTAGCGGTTCTATATCTTTGATTCCGGCTAGCAAAATCGGGCAAACAGCAGCAGTTAACAGTCCTAAACCAACGTTAACTGGGTCGCGTAAAGTTAGCTTGAAATAGCGATCGGCGAGGATAAACAGTTGTTTGATTGGGGAAACTTTGGCGGGTTGGGGAAGTTTGACTGGAGGTGCTTGTTTTTGCGGTGCTTTTGGACTTAAGGGCGCGGTTATGTACCGCTGGTAATAGGCGGAATTCCGATAGGTATTCGCCCATTCTTTGATGACCTTTTCGCCGATTTCTAACTCGTTATAAATATTGGCAAAGTCTGCTTGATGAACTCCAAAGAAATTTGCAGCATCTGCGGGCGGGCCGAAGTAGCAAAGGTAGCCGTTGCGGCCGAGAAAAACTAGGCGATCGCACAAATTGACATTTGCCGTAGCGTGCGTCACCAAAACCACCGTCCGACCTTTATCTGCCAAATTCCGCAGCAGTTCCATCATCTTTTTATCCAGCCCCGGATCTAGTCCAGAAGTTGGTTCGTCCAAGAAAAACAACTTCGGATCTGCAAGCAATTCGACGCCGATGCTAACCCGCTTTCTCTGTCCGCCACTAAGGTCTTTTACAAGGGTTTTTCGCTTGTCCAACATCTCAATATCGGTCAGAGTTTTTGTCAAAACTTGCTCGACATCGACATCCGGCGGCAAGCGCAATTTAATTGCGTAAGTTAGGGCTTCTGTAACTGTTAATTCGCCGTGGACTATATCATCCTGAGGCACGTAACCGATTAAAGAACTGTAGCATTCAAAGTTTTTCCGCAATTCGTCGCCGTTGACGTAAACGGCGCCACGATTTGTGGTTTCAATTCCCAGCAAGGTTCGCATTAATGTGGATTTCCCCGCGCCGCTTCCTCCGACTAACGCCACTAACTGTCCGGGTTCAATTACTAGGGAAATATCGTTGACAAAAGGTCGGTTTAAGTTAATTGCTTCTAAGCCGATCGCATTTCCCGGATCGATAACTGTTATTTCTTCATTTTGATAAATTAGCAGAAAAGGGCCGATGCGAATTTTTGCACCTTCGGTCAATATAGCTTCATTTTTAACTCGTTTGCCGTTAATAAAAACGCCGTTAGCGCTCTTGTCTGTGAGAACGTAGTCTCCGCGTTTGTTGGCGTCGATCGCACAATGGCTGCGGGAGACGATCGGCGAATTTAACTGTAGCGTAGAATTGCGATCGCGCCCCAAGACGACCGATCGATTTCGCAGAGACACAGACTCCCGCGAACCCAAAACGGCCAGCGCCGGACTTCCGGGATTGAAATAACTCACCCGCACCGGATTTCTCAAATCCGTACCAATCCGCAACTCGATTCCGTGTCGCAAAACGCAGCCTTGAGTCGGAGTTACAGGAGTTTCAGTCGGAAGCACAAATAACCCGCTACTGCTGGGTTTGAGGCCGTCGCCGTCATAGATGCGATAGTCGTCCCCTTCTTGGCGCAAAATCGCTTGACATCTCGACAGCTTCTCCCAATCTTTGGGAACCAGCAAGTCAGCTTGTTGGGGATTTCGTCCCAGTACGTGTTCAGTCTTGGTCAGTTCCAAGCGTACCACTTCGCCTTGATAGTCGATTTCTAAATAGGGGCTGGCGATTAAGTTTGTTTTCTTATGGGTTTGACCTGTCATATGATTTTAGATTTTAGATTTTAGATTTTAGATTTTAGATTGTGCGAGAATTTAGTACCCAGCATCCAGCGTGCCAGCTTTTTTAGTGCGATCGTCCCCGATCGCACAGGTGATATAAGACTCCCGAGCGTCCCAGCTCGCACTCCAACAAAAAAATGCTTTTTACAAAAATGAGATTCTCTCATTCAGTATTCAAAACATGAGTAATGTTATATCATGTTTAATAATCAATGCTGACAAGCACCGCACTAATTCCAAGCTATCCCCAATTCGGATAGCTTTCAGGAAGCTGCTTTGGCACGAGATACTATTTCTACCAAGCTAATTCCTCCATACCATGAGCTACTGCATTAATCCCAACTGTCGCCATCCAGAAAATCTTGACACTATCAATTTTTGCCAAACTTGCGGATCTGAGTTGCTAATCAACGCACGCTATCGGGTAATTACTGTTTTGGGACAAGGAGGATTTGGTAAAACTTTTGCAGTCAGAGACAGAGACGGTACTCAGAAAGTGTTGAAAGTTCTGATGAACAACGATACTCTAGGTGTGGAACTTTTTCAGAGAGAAGCTCACGTTTTGCAGCGGCTGAAGCATCCGGGACTCCCGACAGTTGAATCTGAAGGCTATTTTACTTTCAGAGTTAAGGGTACTGATAAATCTTTGCACTGTCTGGTGATGGAGAAAATTGAAGGTAAAAATTTGCAGCAGTGGTTGGAAGCTCATAATTACCAACCTATTTCTTCGGAACTAGCTATTGACTGGTTGACACAACTGACGGAAATATTGAATCTCGTTCACAATCAAAATTATTTTCACCGAGATATTAAGCCGCAAAATGTCATGTGCCGGTCGAACGGAAAATTAGTATTAATTGATTTTGGGGCGGTGCGGGAAGTTACAGAAACTATTCAGAGAGCAACTGGAGAAGTAACTCGCATTTCTTCGATGGGTTACACTCCCGAAGAACAAAAAAAGGGCAAGGCTGAGCCACGTTCTGATTTTTTTGCTTTGGGCCGGAATTTTGTGTATTTGCTGACGGCTCAAGAACCGAGAAATTTGCAGGAAGATCCGCGATCGGGTAAATTGATTTGGCGGAATGTGGCGACTCAAACATCGAAGCCGCTAGCAGATTTGATTGATGATTTGATGGCTTATTTTCCGAAAGACAGGCCAAAAGATACTCAAGTTCTTTTGCAGCGACTTGGTAAACTGAGCGATCGCCCGCCATCGCCATCTCCCGATCGCAGAACTCGTAGATTTGCTTTGGGATGGAAGCCGGCTTTAATGGGACTCGGAGTTGCTGGGGCGATCGCCATTTCCGCCTTCGCAATCCAACATTTCTCTAAAACTCAAGTTGAAAATTTATTAAGTTATCAAAGTTCGACCCATCAGTTTAAAATCAAATACCCTGAAAAGTGGGAAAAACAAGAGTTACAAAATCCAGTAATTAACGATGTGGTTGTATTCATAGCCCCCAAAAAGAACACCGCTGATGCTTATCAAGAACAAATTACTGTCAGCATAGAAGATTTGCCAAAACCGATGTCTCTCGATGAATACAATCAATCGTCTCTCAAGCAAATTAAAACAAATTTTACTGATGTTAAAATTTTAGAAGAAAATCCTAAAACGATTGCTAATCATCGAGGTTATACAGTTGTTTTTGATGATAAAGACGGACAAACCAATACCAAAAAAATGCAAACTTGGACGTTGATGAATAATAAAGCTTACGTGATTACTTACACTGCGGAGAAATCAGAGTATTCGGACTATTTGAAAACGGCTGAAAATATGATGAATTCCTTTGAGATTAACTAATTCAGTTGTTTGTAGTAAGGACTTTAGTCCTGATTCTAGGATCGCGAGTCTAATACCAATTTTCAACGAAATAACAATATTCTTGTTCCCCCCTTTAACAAGGGGGGGCTAGGGGGGGTCTTCGAGTATTGTACAACTTCAGATAAATGGTATAACAATCGCGACCGGAGACGATCGCACTGTTAAAAAAAATACTTTTTGCACTCCTTCATATCAAATCCACTCTTCATCAGAATGATTCATCTCTCTATCCTCTCCCTCTGTGTCCTCTGCGGCCTCTGCGGTTTAATCATTCCGGTAAAACCAGAATTAATATGAAATACTGATTCTTTTACGCTGAACATTTCTCTACATAGCTGTGCAATGCTGGAGATGTAACGATCGCAATTCCGTCATGGCTGACAGAACAGGTCGAATCCGA
>NZ_JAEQCE010000203.1:0-1452 GCF_020738665.1 Microcoleus sp. PH2017_08_TRC_O_A | reverse complement strand
GTTGTATTAAAGTAGGCTCCTAAAGTAGGGCCTTACTTTGTAAAATGACAGTAGGTACAGGAAAATAGTCAAAAAAATACCCCCTGATTAAAGGGGGTAGGGGGTTACATTGCCTCAACTATCTGTATTGATTCGCTTACCCCAAGGTAATGCCTCAGTATCACGTCTACGCTATTACCGCAGGCGGTGGCTATATGTAATAGCGCGTTGTTATTGTGGGCATTAGCGTGAGCAGTAAGGGTGATGTAGGTATGGCGAGTGTGATATTGCGGTAAGTACCCTCCTATGACGCCTTCCTCAACTAACTGAGTGACTACACCGGGGTAGTAGTAAGTTTTTTCTGTACCATCAGCTAGGGCTCTAGTTTTTTTGAATCCCCGCCATGCCTCTTGTAGAGAGGTGATTGGAATGTATTTACCTTTTTTGTTCGGAAAGCAAAGATTGCTTAAGCTCTCGCCTTTTAGTTGGATCAGCAACTCTCTCAATCGAGAATTGTCACTGAAATAGAATAGTCTTGCCTCGCCCGTTTTGGTCTCTTTTATTTTGTGGGTGGAAGCACCTAATGATTTATTAAAACGAATTAGATTTCTTTCAAAATCTATATCATGCCAACAGAGGGCTAACGCTTCTGATGTGCGACATCCTGTTAGAAAATAGAATTCGATCAAGGCTGCAAAATGAGACTTGTTAGACCCATAAAAAGCCTTGATAATGATGTCGCACTCTATCTTGGTAAATGCGCGTCTATCCTCTTCTAGCGCTTTTTCGTCCGTCACCTCGTGCCATTGTTTCTCTTCCCCATTTACTATTTTGGATGCGTACTTTTGCTGAGTTGTGATAGCAGGTGCGCTGAATTTATCGCTGACAAAAGGGTTTTCGGTTGTGGGATTGACTAGCATACCTTTTGATTTGCAATACTCGAAAGCTAGTCGCAACTCATTGATAAAGTAAGTCTTTCTGTTTATTGTGGTATTTGTGATTGCAAACATCACATTCTGTCCATCGCTTAAGCGTATGTCGCTAATACTCTGGTCGGATTGGACGTGTTGCTTAGTTTGGTTGTTCCATATTTTACCGTAAATAATGTTTGAAAACTGTGTCTGGAAAGTTACTTTAAACGTAGTCTCTTCAATGGTTGTTTCTTTCCACTGAAGGTACGCTTCCCACATCTCGCCTACGGTAATCTCGGGTGTTGTAGCCTGTGCACCTGGCATCTGAAGTACATCAGCTAGCTTGGCATATTTGCCCCCGCCTATACCATATTTAGCAAGGGTAGGGTCAAATAGTTTTTCCCATTCAGGATGGTCTAAATCAGCCTCCATTGCGATGGCAATTTGAGTAGCACGCTTCCAATCCTCAGGGTTGTCTTTGTAACCGTGTCGCCCTAGTGGCAGATACTTGGGTTTACCTTTTAGTGGCTTGCCGTCTAACGCTTCCCATAGCGGACTGTGC